>JANMLE010001680.1:0-3688 GCA_031372385.1 Planctomycetota bacterium
GCCCAATCAATGAGCCGCTTCCACTCGTCCATGAACATGACGATGTTCGCCTCATCAGCCCCACCCGCCTTCCTCCCACGCAAGGCACGACCAATCATCTGAGTCATCAGGATTTGACTGGTCGTTTGGCGGGTCAGGAAAACGGTCCTGACGGATGGGACATCTGCCCCTTCAGTGAGCATTCGGACGTTTATCAGCACGTCTAGCATGTCCCGGCCTTGCTTGTCCTTGCCGGTTCTGAACTCGTTCAGAATACGTTCGTTGTCGCTCGCAGTCCGCTGGTTTCGCCCCTCAGCGGAACCGGGATCAGCGTCAATCCGAGAGTAGACCGCATCGGCTTTGATTCCTCGTTCCAACAGCTTGGTCTTGAGATACACGCATTGAAACCAGCGGTCGGCGAAGATCAGTGTCTTGCCGTAGCGATCCTTGTTCTGAACGTATTCTTGGACAATGGAATCGTTACGCCGGGAATCGCTTGCCAGCTTCTCGATGATGTCTTCAGGCAAATCCTTATGTTCTCGCACGAGGCGGTTGTAGAGATCGTCCGGCACGATGAGTTCCTTGCCGGTCGGCCTGGAGATGTAGTTGGGGCGTGACAGGATTCCTTCGGCAGTCAGCTTCGCTTTGTCCGCTTGAAAGATAATCCCCGCCTCGAAAATCTTGCCCAGCCACCCCTTTCTGGATTCATCTGAGTAGGTGGGCGTGGCGGTCAGGCCGAGCAGATTCGTCCTCTTGACAATCGTGCGAATGCCCGGCTCCGCATCATCCGTTCCAATCAGCAAATGTCTGCATCCGTGAGCGGGCGCATGATGCGCCTCATCCAGAACCACGAACAAACCGGACTTCTTTCCTTCCTCGATCCATTTCCTGAAGTTGGTGATGACAGGGTTGCCAGACCTATCCTCCGCAGTTGAATTCAAATTCTTGATGGCGGTCGGTGTCGTCATGACCACGACATCATCCGTCAAGAGGATAGATGACGGCGAATCGTGCGATGGATTGCTCGACACCAGCCGAATGTTGAGGGTCTGCCTCGGTTCAGGAATCCAGCGAGCGTAGTGGAAAATCTCCCGGAAGGCTTGATCCAGAAGGTAGTACGAATTGGCGAGCCAGAGGACTCGGATGTTTCGAGGGACCACATTGTCGCAAACCCACTTCACCGTCGTGAAGGTCTTGCCCGCTCCAGTGGGAAGAACGAGCAACCCACCCTTGCCTTGGTCTTTGTCGAAGTCGAAACACTTACTCAACGCCTCGAACGCATCCAGTTGGTGCTCAAAGGGAGTCTTCCTCGTTCTCCCCTTTTCGTCATTGCGAAGGTCGTCCAGAACAAGGGAATGAAAGCTCATAGATTGTGTCTTACTGAAGTTATGGGACTTCGCGAGGTGGTCCAGCTTGCTTCAATCTGATTGCTGCAAGCACAAGAAACTCAGGCTTGGGCTGGAATTGGAAACGGTCGCGTTCTCTCAATCAACGTCGGTCAGAGATTTCTTGTGCTGACTCACCCAGCTTGAAGCAAGCTGGGGCACCCGAGCAAGTAGTCAACTCCTCTCACTGACGAGCGGCTGTCAACGTCATCACGACCGCTGGCCACGCGCGCCTCATCGCCTTCGCGATCGCCGACGACGATGCTTGCGAATTCATGTCCGTGAGTACCGATGGCAACGAAGACCGCTTCCATCGGCTATCCTTGGCTGACATACTTGGCGACCGAAACAGGCGAGGACGGCAACACAATGGAACAACGGCTCCCCTGTTTCCGTTTGTCGAATGCGAACCAGTTACGGAGTTCATCACGATGCAATCCACACTCACCGGCACGGTTCACGGTCGGATGATCGAATTGGAGCGAGACGCGAGTCTTCCCGACGGGGCCAGGGTTCGCATCAGCCTTGAGCCGATCGAACTCTCGTCACAGTCCGGCCAAGCTCAAGCGGCGATTCTGGAATCGGCCGGAGCATGGTCCGATGCCGATGACTCGGAGTTTGATTGCTCCTGATCGGGCGGAATGGAGAGTGGAAAGAGACAAACGGCCATACAAACGAGGTGTCGCATGACTGAAGCGATTCAACATTACCAGCGTCAACTTCGCGAGGAGCTTCCTCGGCTGGCCGTGCAATTCCATGTGGCGTCGCTCGCGCTGTTCGGTTCGTACCTGCACGGCACACAGCGCAGCGACAGCGATCTCGATGTCCTGGTCAGCTTTCATGAAACCCCAAGTCTGCTGCGTCTCATCGAATTGGAAAACCATCTCAGCGATTTGCTGGGGGTGAAAGTGGACCTCGCCGTACGCGAGTCGCTCAAGCCGCGCATCGGCCAACAGGTGTTGCAGGAGGCCGTGCCCGTATGACCGCTCCGCGCCAGTTCGCCAACTTCCTGGAAGACATCCGCTCGGCTGCACAAAAGGCACGGGAGTTTGTGTCGGGCCTGAACTACGACTCTTTCGCCACCGACGAAAAAACAGTCTTCGCCGTGGTGCGGGCGTTGGAGATTGTCGGCGAGGCCGCGAAGCGGATTCCGCAGGAAGTGCGCGACGCCAACCCGGATGTTCCCTGGCGCGCGATGTCGGGCATTCGAGACAAACTGATTCACGACTACACCAGCGTGAACCTCGAAATCGTCTGGAAGACAGTCGAGGAGGATCTCCCCGGGCTGATCTCGCAGATCGAACGCATCATTCGAGCAGCGAGATGAAGCTGTTACCATGCCCGCATGTCATCCTCGATCTATCTCGACAGCAACGCGACCACGCCGCCGCTTCCCGAAGTGGTTGAGGTTGTCGCGCGCGTGATGCTGGATTGCTTTGGCAATCCCGGCAGTCCGCATCGGGCGGGTCGCAAGGCACGCCAGATTCTGGAGGAGAGCCGCGAGGCCATCGCATCCCATCTCGGTGCCAGTCCGAAAGAGTTGATCTTCACCAGTGGCGGGACGGAAGCGAACAATCTGGCGATCCGCGGACTGACTCACGGGTTGTCCGGTTCCATCGCGATCTCGCCCGGTGAACATCCGTCGTGTCTGGAAGTCTGCACCGCGCCAGCCATGCGCGCCTGGAACCTGCACAAGTTTCCCGTCGATCATTGCGGGCGGCTAGCATCCCTCGACATGCCGCCCGATACGCGGTTGGCCGCCGTGATTCTGGCTCACAACGAAACGGGAGTGATTCAGGACGTAAAGCCGCTCGCCGAAGTATGTCACTCTCGCAACGTGCCACTGCATCTCGACGGAGTCCAAGCCGTCAGCAAGATCTCCGTCAACTTTCACGATCTCGGCGCGACGACGCTCAGTTTTGGTGCTCACAAGTTTCACGGGCCACGCGGGGTGGGAGGACTGCTGGTGCGCGAAGGAACACGGCTGATGCCGCTCCTGCGGGGAGGCCATCAGGAATTCGAGCGACGTCCCGGTACCGAACCCGTGGCGCTCGTCGCCGGGATGGCGAAGGCCCTTGAACTTTGGCATGCCTCTCAAGAGGAGCGGACTCGCACCGTCTCCGCGCTGCGCGACCGGTTGCAGGCGGCACTGATCGAACGCTGTGCGCCGGCCGTCGTGAATGGCGAGGGAGCACCGCGCCTGCCCAACACGTTGAACATCTCCTTCCCCGGTGTGGATGGCGAAGCGATCCTGGTCGCGCTCGATCTGGAAGGGATCTGTTGTTCGCTGGGCAGTACCTGCGCGAGCGGCTCCGCCGAGCCGG
>JANMLE010001697.1:0-1610 GCA_031372385.1 Planctomycetota bacterium
GACGGCAGCGACAGCATGTCGATTCCCGATGAACTCCCCGCCGAAGAACGCGACTCGCTGGCGAAGGCGGTCGATCTGGCCGGCTATCAGGCGACGCACGCGCTTCACGAAGGGGAACGCCCGGCCCGTGCCGACTACGCCCGCGCCCTGCTGGCACGCAAAGACAAGAACCTGCTCAATCGGCTCGAATCGAATTACCGGCTGCGGCTGTTCACGTTCGCGGAATCCGAGGGTGTGCGTTCCCTGAACGCGGCCGATTCGAAGACGGGGGCATTGTCGAATGTCGAGTGGCAAACGACCGGAACGGTCACGGCCTTGGGCGATGCCTTTGAAGATCTCGCCCGCAAGCATGCGTCGGACAACCTGGCGGCCGTGCTGGTGATCAGCGACTTCGACCAGAACGCGGGCACCGCCCCGCTGGCGGCGGCGAAGAAACTCGGAGTCCCCGTCTTTACCGTCGGTGTCGGACCGCTGACGGCGGTTGACCTGAGTGTCGACCTGCTCGCGCCACCGACGATGAAGAAGGCCGAGTCCTCGACCATCAGCGTCATCGTCCGCCAGCGCGAACTCGACAACACGTCGGTCCATGTCCGGTTGTATGTCCATCAACCGGGGGAAATGACTGGGGACGAACCGACCCGCACGCTGGTCGGTGAAAAGACGGTCACGATCGCCGGGACCAGCGAACAGGTCGAATTCCCGTACACACCCGAATTGACCGGACGGTTCATCTTCACCGCGGAAGTCGAACCGATCGAGGGCGAAGTCGTCACGCAGAACAACAAGGCCGAGCGCGAAGTCAAGATCATCGACGACTTCCTGCGGCTGATGTTTGTCGAGTACGAGCCGACCTGGGAATGGCGCTTCGTGAAAGAGGTCTTTCACCGCGACAAGCTGGTCGGCATGCGTGGCTTTCGCACGTTCATCCGCTCGGCCGATCCCGTCGTGCGGGAAACGAACGAACTGTTCCTGCCAAGCCTCACGCTGCCGCGCAGCCAGTTCTTCGAGAACGACGTGATCTTCCTCGGCGACATGCCCGCGTCGGCGCTCAGCACGCGCTTCTGCGAGATGACCAAGGAATTCGTCAGCCAGTTCGGCGGCGGACTGGTGGTGATGGCGGGGCCGCGGTTCGGTCCCGGCCAACTCGCGGAGACACCGCTGGCCGACATGCTTCCCGTGGTGGTCGATCCCGATGGCAAGCGGCGCGATGACAAGGAATTCCGACTCGCCCTGACACCGATCGCGACCCAATACGACTTCATGCGCCTCGGTCAGACCGAGCAGGACCATCAGAAGGGTTGGAACAACATGGGCAAGCTCCCGTGGTTCCAGCCGGTGCGCCGCCTGGAGATCAAGGGGACGCAGGTTCTGGCGGAACATCCGACCGAGATGTGCGTTGATGGGAAGACTCCGCAACCACTCATCGCCGTGCGGCAGTACGGACGCGGCGAAGTGGTCTACTTGGCGTTCAACGAAATGTGGCGGCTGCGGCGGCTGTATGGCGAAGAGTACTACCGGCAGTTCTGGGGCCAGTTGATCCACCGGCTGGGACTGAGCCATGCTCTCGGCAGCCAAAAGCGGTTCGTGGTCCGGACCGACAAGCCGCAGTA
>JANMLE010001707.1:0-2307 GCA_031372385.1 Planctomycetota bacterium
TTCGTTGGCCTCACCGACCGCCTCGTCAGATCGATGGAATCTCTTTTCGCTGACCTGGCGAATCCGGCGTTCGGTCACTTCCCGCTGGCGTTCGGCACGAACTCGTTGCCTCAGAGCAACGATTGTTCATCCGCGACTTCGGCCGTGAAATCGACGCGATCGTAGACTTCCGCCAGTGGCAGTTCGATCCCGATCGACGGCAGCGTGACCGCTTGATTGAGGTTCGCCACCACGTTCAGCGTCCAGGTGTCGTCGTCATTACGGAGGTACCGGTGAATCATTGGTTCGTCCTGAAAAATCAGGACGTACTCGCGAAGAGACGGGATCGTGCGGTAATTGTCGAACTTCACGCCCCGGTCGTACGCTGCGGTGGTCTTCGACAGCACTTCGACCAGCAACGTGGGGTTGAGCACAGTGTCTTTGTGTTTGTCGTCGAACTCCAGTTCCGAACAGATCACGCTCACATCGGGATAAGTGTAGAGGCCGGAGTCGCATTTGATCCGCAGGTCGCTGTCGTACGGGGCGCAGGGACGTCCCTTGAGGCGGCTGCGCAGTTCGCCGAGAACGTTGGTCTTGATGAGGCTGTGTCTTGGCGACCCGCCCGCCATGGCGAAGATCTCGCCTCGAAAGTACTCGCTGCGGTACGTGGCCGCCCGTTCGAGACGCAGGTATTCGGCAGGCGTGATTCCGGGAACTCGTTGTGGCAAACCCATGTGGCACCTTTGTCCAGTGATCTTGAAACTCGACGTACGGCGGGTGGCCGTGGCTGGAGCTACTTTTGGGCGAAGTCACGGAGACAGTGATCAACTCAACAGACCGGGGCATCGCGAAGACGGTCCTGCCCCGGCCACCCCACCGGCGCTACCTTGCTCAATTGAAGATTTGACATTGAGGCAGAGCCAGTTTGAGTTCGCTCTTCCCGGCGCGCGTCACTCGGGTGTGTCCAATGACAAGCAGCGAGAGTTTCTGAAGTTTGATGAGTTCCTTCAGTCCCGCGTCAGAGACTTTGGTGTTTCTGAGGGCAAGCGTCGATAGTTGTTCGCATTTCGCGAGTTCGGCCATGCCCGCATCTGTCACCTTGGTATCACTGAGGTTAATCACCGCCAGGTTTTTGATAGCGGCGAGTTCCTTCAACCCTGTATCCGTCACCTTCGTGTTGCTGAGATTAAGAACGGACAGGTTTTCAATGGCGGCCAGCTTCGTCAGCCCCGCATCTGTCACTTGGGTATCACCGAGGAAAAGCCCTGATAGGTTTTCGAGTGTGGCGAGTTCCTTCAGCCCCGCGTCCGTCACTTTGGTGGAACTGAGGTCCAATCGAAAGGAAAACGGAAGGTTGGGGATTTTCGCCAAGTCGCCGTCACCGACCGCACGGGCGTTACCCCGTTTCGTCAAGCGGCCTTTGTAACTGCTTTGCATCGTCTTCGAGTCGATATGTTTTTCAAATCGTCCACCCAACTCTTCAAACGCTTTGATCGCAGCCTGAAGCTGCTCCTCTGTCGGCTCGATAGATTTTGTTGGCTCCGCGAAGACGATGTTCGCACTGACGAACACAATCCACGCTACGACCAAACGTTTGAGATTGTTACGGTGCATGGTGTTCTCCCTAATTGAATGTGGCCGAGCAAAGGACGTGAGCGGAATCTTGGGTACTGTGGGCGCATGCGGTTGATCGGGGCTACGATGTCCAAACGCAGCTGAAGATCACTCGCCACACGCCGTCTTCATTCTGTAAGTAGTAAATATGGCCGCACCGGTCGACAGGGGCAGGGAATTCTCCCGTCGTGACCGTGACACGAGTCGGATCCGTTTGTTCGATGCTAAGAATCGGCTTATCAAGTGGTGCGTTCTCAGCCAGTCGTTTATGGGACTCAACTGCGGCACGAATGCTCTCGATGTCAGCATCCGTCAATGAGCTTCCGACCACGACGATGTCGTCAACTATCCGTTCAATCCCAATGACGATTGGCTCAAACGTGATGGGGGCGACATGTACACGTTGCGCTTGTTCGTGGGTGACTATGGACCGTGCAACTGGAACGGTGGCAGTCTTTTGCTGGTTGACATTCCAAAAGCCAAGAACGCCGAGAATGAGTAGCGATGCACAGGCTACGAGCATTGCAAGGTTCTTCAATTCCCGCATGGTAGTTACTCCCAAAGGTAACGGTGAGTGAGTATACCAAAAAAGAAACCCCGCGATGACACACGGGAACCCCGTGCCGCTGCAACTCGTGCTTCAGCCACTTCGCAAACAGGTGGTCTCGACTGGAGTGTGACAGGAACACCTCGCACGGAACTCGACGATTCTTG
>JANMLE010001735.1:0-6189 GCA_031372385.1 Planctomycetota bacterium
GGGACCAGCGGCGCTTCGCCGCGCCGGCCCACCATTTTCGTCGTCAATGAACGTGTTGTTGATTTCAGTGTGGTGGGCCGGCGCTCGAAGCGAGCTTGTCCCACCCTACGAGACTCTCGGAAGTAAAAGACGCACAGCCCCTAACGCTGTCGGACACGTCACGTTTGACTCACGGCGATTCTCCGACGTTCCATTTTCCCAGGCGCCGCAATCGTGGTCTCTCTGCGGCCGCATTGACGACGTGAAACAGTTCCATCTGGCAGGGCCGCTGCTGAACCGCGGACTCCGGCAAGAGAAACTCAAATCCCCGGCTGCCGCGTCCCTTGTGAAACGTGAGGCCGGAATCTCGTATCACACCGTTCACGGCGACGACGAGATCTGCGGGTGATTGGGAAAGTTCCCGGGTGTCCAGAGCGCCGCCCACCAAGCACGGCACGAACTCGATACGTGACTCGCTGCTGCCAGGCAGTGCCGGTTCGATCCGCAGGCTGGCGAGTGGTTCGTCGTCGATGCTGAACTTGCTGGTCAAGCTCCCATGCCAGTCGAAGTGGGTACATGCCGACCGGGGCGGAGCGTCCAGTGAATCGCCTGCGAAGAGCGCCCAACGGCGATTGACCGCCGCATTCAACCGGGGGATTACCGGTTCCAGAACCGTCATGCCGTCATTGAAATACAGTGTCTTGCGCGGCTCCCGAGTGGCCTGTGAAACAGGAATTCCGTCCACCGGCTCTGAAAGTGTGATTCCCAGCACGTCCGCGATCGTAGGCAGAATGTCGACGGATTGGATGTTGCAGTCACTCACACGGCCCGCCACTTGTCCCGGCAATTTAATGAATAATGGCACGCTGAGTAGATCGGGGAGATTTGCATCATCGGGAATGCGGCGTGAGTGCCCCGGTCTGAAGGAGACACCGTGATCCGCCGTCACAATCAACAGACACCGATCCAGCAGACCGATCTGCTCTAGGCGATCCAGCAACTTGCCGACAAATTGGTCCACGAATCGGACCTGTTGCAGATACCGGTGTTCGTTGCGGGCAATGATGAACGATTCGGTTCCCCAATCTTCTCCGATCTCACCCCGCGCTCCTGCCGGATAGAAGGACTGTTCTAGATCGAAGTTGTAAACCCGCCCGGAAGGCAGAAAATGCCAGGGAACATGGGGCAACTCGACGTGCATGAAGTTGAATTGCGGCTTCTCCGAGACATGCTGGTGTTCCAGAAACTTCTGCAATTGTGTGGCGCGATCAATGAAGGGATCGGGGCGATATAAGCCGGTGATCTTGTCCGGGGGTTTCCCCGGATCTTCGGGCAGTCCGAACCACAAACGAGAAATCGGCGGAAAATCAATCGGCATGTCATTGGGGAAGATCAGCCGCGGATAGACGGCGGCGAGAGTCTGGGTCAATAGCCACAGCTTCTGAAAACGCGATCGATGCGGCCGAAAGCGGTACTCAAGCTCCTTCGGGCACAACCGGGTGACCGGTTCGAACACGGTCATTTCATACGCCCCCGTTGCATGAATCACGCGAAGCAGGTTTCCCGGGAACTCCGATTCCAGGGGCGGCCGAATTGTGATTGGAAACTGTCCGGAAAGCAGCGCGGGTATGGCAAAGTCGGTTCGATTGTGGACGGTTGATGCCTGGCGATACCACGTGGACATCTCCGCCAGACGTCCAAACTGGGGAAAGTTTCGGGCATCAACCTGCAGGTCGCCGTTCATCAGCGTGGTCCCGCTGACCTCATCAAAGACGACCATCACCACGGGAATTGGGCGTTCGATAGAAACTGACGGGGAATGATCCGGTGGCCGGCTCAAGCTGCCATAGTGATACACGAACATTCCTGGGAAACAGACGATCCCCAGTGTCGCGACCGAAATCCAGCGACGGACCCACAGGCTGTATTGATAAAGCCACATTGACAGAACTGCTCCGGCGGTCGCCAGCATCAGGCTCACCAGCCAGACGACGGAGGCAAGTTCCAAGATCTGGATCCTCACGAAGGGACGCAGGAATGACAGCCAGACCAAACCCATCAGCAGGGTCAGAATCAGATTGCGACCGCGCCCCCCCAACCGTGTTGAGACTGACACCGCCAATTGATCGAGCAGAATCCAACCCGCCGGGACGAGGACCATCAGGACGAGCAGCACATATCCGATCCCGATCCAGCCGGCATTCAGATCGTGCAAATAGACGAACTGCTGTGTCAATGCGGCAAACAGAGGCTGACTGAAGGCGAACGCACAGAAAACACAGACATGCCATGCGCGTTCGAATCGGGACGGTCCGGGCATTGACCGCAATCCGTCTCCGGTTGAAGTCATGTGGCGCCTGCCGGCAAAGTTGTGGGGACCACATGCAACAATGTCCGTTCACCGGATGGAAGCACCGTCCGGTTGCGGATTAAAAAACCGTGTTCGTGCAAAGCCGCTTCCAAAGCCGGCAGTGAATAGTCGTCGTACTGGTCGAATTTGTTCCGCAGCAGTCCCACGACCATCGGATCCTTCTTGCTGGGAAATTCCAGGACCACTTCCGCGTTCAGGCTGGCCAGCCAGTCGACAACTTCCGGCAGCGGAACATTGCCGGCGATCACCAAGTGGTGGATCAACCCGAGGCACAGTATCAGGTCCGGTTGGCCGCGGTGTTCGAGTCGCACACGCTCGCGACCGCGCCAGCCCAGCGCGGGTGAGGGATTCAGCAGGTCAATGCACAGCGGCACGATGTTGTCACACCCTTCGGCCGCCAATTCGCGGTAGAACCGCTCCACGCAGCCATGATCCTGGTCCATGGACACGACCGTGTCGGCATTCCCGGCGGCAATGCGGGAGAAATGCCCGTCATTGCAACCCAGATCCCACACCAGCCGTCTGCGGTGGGTCTGGCAAGCGTCACGAACGAACTGTGCCTTGATTTCCGCGTCGCGCAGGACATGCGGCAGCGGACGATATTTCATCCAATGCGTCTGTTCTGGATTCCATCTCAGTCCCCGGATCAGACGCGTCAGTCGGGAGAGATTGCTCTCAATCAAGCTGCGATCAAAGCCGCTGGATTTCAACGCCCCAATGGTGTCGGTTGGCGTGGAACCTACGACCTTTGATTCCAGCATCGACTGCAACCAACCGTGGGTGAACACTCCAGGACGCAGCATGTCCCGCCAAGACAATGGTCGAAGGAATTCCCGCGCCGTCATTCCATCCAGTTTCGCTCGCAAGATCGGCTGGATGTCGATACTGCGATACGACTGCAGCAACAGCGGAAACAACATCATCCCGCAAAACTGCCGGTATCCTGCCCAGGGTTCACCCGCGACATGCGGCACCAACGAGCCCACATCGATGAAGACCGGCCGCGATCCGCGGAACTGCACGTTGTAGGGAGACGCATCCTTCAGGATCGTCCCCGCCTTGATGGCTTCCGTGAGAATCTCCAGATGCAACAGCGCGGCTTGGCGCAACATTGAGAATGACCACTCGTACGGATACGTCACGAATGGGATTCGCTCATGAAGCAGGACCGCAGCACAGGAAACCGGCACCGCCAAATGCCGGACCTCGTCGTCGGTCAACTCGCGGGTTTGGACGATGCATCCCCGATCAGAAAGCCGCTTGAAATAGGGCTCGACCGAGACACGATGCCAATCAGCCAGCGCCTGCGGCGAGAGGGCACGGTACACCTTGTCGTCGTGAACAAACACCCGCGATGCACGATCTCGAAACGACCCGGCGTTGAAGTTCAGCCTGGTTGGCGAACCGCTGAGGCTCCCGCTACCGACAACGGATTGGCAGTTTGAATCGGCTGGCGAGTCATGTACTGAGTCCATAAATACCGTCCCAGCACGACAATTCCACTGAAGCCACCCACCAGAGCCTGCAAAATCAAGCTGCCACTGCCGGGATCAAGATACGCGAAAATCAGGTTCATTTTTCTGTCTCCCGAGTCGCACCCGCAGGCGAAATTGCCTGACGGGCCGACTCGTTGGTTCTGAAGCATACGTGGGGCACGCTTAAGGGAAGATGAAGTCTCACTGTGTTTTTTGAGACTCTTGGATTCCCGAGCGTCCGCTCCGTCATCGCCGTGTATTGCCAATTGACACAAGGGGTCGAAACACCGACGGCATCGCAAAGTCTCTGTGAAAACCTGGCAATCACCTGAAATCGGCGTCATTCTCCGCGCGGCCTGAACTGAGTCGTTTAACCGCGTGGGCAACGCCCCGCGCGAATGCGGCAAAACAGGTTTCCACGTCGCTCGACGCGCGGGGCGTTGCCCACGCGGTTAAACGAGGCGAAGGCCTCACTCTAGGTCGCGTGAGGTATGAGTGTCACCGAGGCATTGCCATCAATCAGCAAGCCGCGTGACGGGGATCGGTGGCCGAGATGATCTCGCTGATTCCCGTCTGGTTGAATCCCTTGTAGCCGTCGTTGCGTTGCAGGATTTCCAAGTGCGAACCGATTGCTCCGCTGGTCAAAAACTGCCGGGCCTGATCGTCCGTGATTCGCCGCGCACTTCGCAGTTGTTCGACTCGAAGCGGATCGACCGGCCATTGTTCGCCGCGGGTGAATGCCTGTCGCAGATACGGAAAATCGGTGAAGGGGGGCATCGTGTCGATCCCCGCCTCCTGCAACTGATCGCGCGTCGCCGCGAAGTCGAACTGGCATTCCAAGTGATGCAGGCCGGCCTGTAGGAACGCTTCGCCATGCAGGGCACACCACAACCCGACCGTGCCGAGTTGCTCGCGCGGCGGCAGTGTCTCGTGCGAGAAGTCCTGGCTCACTTCTTCCGGCGACATGTCGACATCGGCGAAGATCGTGACCCCCGTCACCGGGTGCTCGATGACCTGCGCCCCCCAGCCCGCTTCGCGTCCCGCATAGAACCGCTCGCGGCAGACAAACCCGAGCCGTTCCAAGAACGCGATCAGGAGCGCGAAGTTCTGCCGGCTCGATCGATACGTGTGATGGTCGTGGTTCGCCCAGCCCAGACCGAGTGCGTCCTGCCGAGCCCGTTGAATCCGTCCCGCCCTGTTGCGTCGCAGCCAGTATTCGCGTTCGGCGGTGAAGAAGAGTTCGCACGCCCGGTCCCGGCCGAGTTCCGCGATCGCCGGTTCGATCCGTTGGATGGCGTGAATGAAGCCGTCGTCGTCACTGGCAAAATCGCGACGTCGCAACCGCAGTGATTCGGCATGCCGCAGGATGGCCGCCAGCGGAATGTCTTCGTTGGAATCGGGATCAAACGCCAGCGAGCCATGCCGTTCAACGACCAGCACCTCGACATCATTCTCACGCGCGACCGTGGCGACTCGAACAGACGCCAGCGGCGGACCCTCGATCTGGATTCCGGTCAGACTGTGCGCGACGAGGAAATCAACAGCGGATTCCACCTTGATCGCCAGTTGTCGAGCCGCTCCGTCGTACACGCGAATCCGCGGGAACAGGCCCAGCCGGTGTTCCCACCCCAAGACGCCCTGGTGGTCGGCACGGACGTATCCGACTCCGCTCAGCTCGGGCAGTGCCGGATCATCAGCGGGGAGTCCAAAGTGATCGAGCCAGTCGACCAGTCGCGTCCCGGTTTCCGCCAGCATCCGGCGTGACAAATCGGCGGCGAACGAACAGCGGCTCAGGCACTCGCCCAGAATCCGCTGCACGAACCGCGCGGGTTCGGGCTGCGGTGCCCAGGTGTGCGCGGTCAGGGAGGCAATCGCATCGGCAGACGTGACGGCGGCATCGGCTGGCATTTCACAAACTCCGTTGGGGCCTATAATCCGTTCCCTCGCCGGGCATTCTATCCGTGAGGTTCGTGTGGCGTCACGAGCAGCGGGGGGAGTGAATCGTGGAGGGCGTTCGCGCCGTTCGGTGTTCGGCGAGCAGTTCAAATCATGGCAATTCGCATGTCATCAATCATCTCGGCATACACAAAGGCGATGGCCGGTGTGGCGTTCATCGGCGGAATCATTTTCACTTCCGCGGGACGCTGGAACCTGCCGTTTGTCTGGGCGATCCTGGGATTGCTGTGTGTGTTCTATTGCTCGATGGCCGTGATGGTCGACCCGGAGTTGGTGAAGGAGAGGAATTCTCCCGGCCCTGGCAACGTGGATCGTCTGACTCGACCCCTGGGCGGCTTGCTCTTGATCGGACACTGGATACTCGCGGGACTGGATGTCGGACGATTCCATTGGAGCCCGGTTCCCTGG
>JANMLE010001736.1:0-5309 GCA_031372385.1 Planctomycetota bacterium
GCTAGAAATCCGGGGGCTGACGCCGCCCGGCTCACCTGATTCGAACTTTTGTCGGTCACGTTATGACATGGTGAACGGCCGATGCCGAACGGCGAATCGCAAATACGGAATCGCGAATGCCGGATTGTGAACGCGGATCGGCGACCGCCGAATTCTTTCGCGTCTTGATTCCGCGTTCCCCATTCGCTATTCGCTATTCGCCGTTCACTCGTGCTCACGCTTCCTCTTCGGACACGCCGCCATGACTCCCGCCCCACAATCCCTCCGCGCCCTCAAAGACGTGGGAATGCTGGAGATCGCCTGGTCGGACGGGGCCACGTACCGGCTGCCGTTCAAACTGGTGCGGGCCGAGTGTCCCTGTGCGCAGTGCATCCATGAAATCACCGGCGAACGGATCCTCAAGCCCGAGTGGATTCCGGACGACATCCATCCGACGGAACTCGGTTACTCGGGCAACTACGCCCTGCACATCGTCTGGAGCGACGGCCATTCGTCGGGCATCTTCACTTGGGAACGCCTGCACGGAATCTGCTCGCATCTGCAGGCGGTCCGCGTGTCGTAGCCCGGATTATTCATGACCCTTGAAGAGCCGCACTGTTCGTAGCTGAATTCGCAAGAATTCAGCGGAACATTGGACCACGACCTGAGTTCTTGCGAACACAGCTACGACGCCGTGAATCATCCGGGGTAGTCACTCCGCGTCGCAGTCATCACCAATGAAACCGGCCGGACCCACGGGTCCGGCCGGCTCGTGGCGCAGCGACACATGTGGGCAAGTGTGTCAAATCACGGGGTCGACTTCAGCGCCGGTCGTGAGGGGATGACGGTCGCCGCCGGGGCCGGTGCTTCGGGCGGATTCGGGGTCGGCGCGAGTGGCAGGCCCGGCTGGGCGACCCCGGGCGAGTCCTGCGTCTGAAACAAGCCGAGTCCCGCGGTGGTCGGCTTGAATTTGTAGCGCGCGGATTCCAGCGTGTACGTCGCCACCTGGCCCGGTGCCGACTCGAACTGGATGGTCCACTTGCGGTCGTTGACGAACCGCTGCTTCGTCCCCGGCGGCATTCGGAACGCTTCACCGTTGAGCGTGTAATTCACATCGCCGTTGTTGGTGGTCGGGCTGAACAGCAGAATCTCGCCCCCATCGGGGATCGAAGTCGGGGCCGCGGGAACATAGCCGGTGTTGCCCGGAATGTAGCTCTGCTGCGGTTGAACGTAGACCGGCTGCGGCACGTAAACCGGTCGGGGTGCGATCATGACGGATGGCGAACCGTATCCGTATCCAACCCCCGGTCCGTATCCGTAACCGGAACCGTAATACCCAGGACCATAGTAGCCCGGACCGTAAAAGCCGCGACCGTAGACCGGCCCGTTGCCAACGCCGATTCGAATCCCCCCGCGGCCGAAGCCGAATCCCACGCGAACCCGTTGGGCCTGAGCCTCATTCGACGACCAGCAGGTCGCCAGTGCCACCAATCCCCACACCGTTGCTTGAAGAATCCGAGACATGATGCTCCTCCTGTCCGATAGGTGAATCCGCACGGAAACATGCGTCCGTGCGCTGTGAACGATAGGCCGCAACGACCGTCCTCCGCAAGGCGGGGATTCCGTTTGGCTTCGCCGACCCGCGGTCTTGGAAGTCTGAGTCTTGGAAGTCTCAGTCGGGCAAGTGTGATGTCAGAAGTTCACCCGCAATTCGAAAGCCCTCCGCATTCGCGCTCCTTTTGATTCGCGCGGTCCAAATCAATTTGGTCCGCGCGAATCAAAAGGAGCGCGAATCGGGAGGTGGAAGAGTGGTGCGCGAGTTGGGGGAAGGAGACACCGCGCGCGGTGCGACACGACGGGCAACGCTTGGAAAGTGGTCATGCACAGCCCCCTTCGAACCGGCACTGTCCGCATCGCTTGCCGCCTTCGCCAAGGGGACTCCCCATGTCAGGGACGGATGCAGAGTCGCGAGTCAAACTTCGAGCCAGCTTGGGAGTCATCACTGCACTGGCGGTGGCTTTCCAGTACAGTTGGTGCCGCCGAGAAAACGACGTCGAACGACAATCTTGTGCCGGGATTGCTTGGCGTTCCCGGATCGAAACTTCACCCACGGTCGGAAGCGTATCGCCGGGATCATTTGGAATTGGAAAAGGAAAGCTCATGCTGCGCATCGCAATCTTCTGTTTGAATCTCTCCGTCGTGACGATGTTCGCGACCTCCGCATTCGCCGGGCATCGGCTGATCACGCAGGGGAACGGCAAGCTGGCCATCGTCGATGCCGGCGGCAAGACCGAGTGGGAGATGAACTGGGGCGGGATTCATGACATTCACGTGCTGAAAAACGGGCACATCCTGGTCCAGCAGGGTGGGGCGAAGGTGGCCGAGATCGATCCGGCGACGAAGCAGGTCGTCTGGTCGTACGACTCGGCGAAGCAGAACGGCAACGAGGGGAAGCCGGTCGAAGTCCATGCCTTTCAGCCGCTCGACAACGGCCACGTCATGATCGCCGAATCCGGGATCGGGCGGATCATCGAAGTCGACCGCGACGGCAAGATTCACAAGCAAGTGAAGCTCAAGGTCAACCATCCGCATCCGCACACCGACACGCGCCTGGCGCGGAAACTCGCCAACGGAAACTACCTCGTCTGCCACGAGGGGGACGGGTTCGTCCGCGAATACGATGGCAAGAGTGGCGACGTCACCTGGGAATACGAAGTCCCGCTGTTCGGGAAGCAACCCAAGGGAGGCCACGGTCCGGAAGCGTTCGGCAACAAGTGCTTCGCCGCCGTGCGACTCGCCAACGGCAACACGCTGATCGCCACCGGCAACGGCCACAGCGTGATCGAAGTCACACCCGCGAAGGAGGTCGTCTGGAAGATCGAGCAAACCGATCTGCCCGGCATCACGCTGGCTTGGGTGACAACGCTGGAAGTGTTGCCAAACGGCAACTACGTGATCGGCAACTGCCATGCGGGCGAGAAGCAACCGCTGCTGGTGGAGTTGGACCCGAAGACAAAGAAGGTCGTCTGGCAGTTCGACGAATTCCCCAAGTTCGGCAACAGCGTGTCGAACTCGCAGATCCTGGATGTGGAGCAGGCGGCGCGATGATGCGCGGCAAGGCTTTTTCAGAGACTCATTCGTGACATTCAGGCATCTCGCCATATGCTGATATGGGTTGTCAAAAACGGAGGCCGCCATGAATTTGACCGCTCAGCAACTGGAGTCTGTCCAACACGGGGAGCCGTTGCGATTTGTGGACCCCCATTTGAGGCAGGAGTTCGTTGTTGTTCGAGCGGACGTCTTTGATCGGGTCAGGCTGCTGTTCGACGATTCCGACATGAACCCCAACGAGGCGTTGCCGCTCATCTGGCAATCCATGAAAGAGGATTGGGAAGACCCGTCGATGGACGTCTATGACAACTATCCGGAGCAGTCATGATTCGGCGCGGTGACGTGATTCTCATTCGCTTCCCCTTCGCGGACGGGACTGCTGTGAAGTGTCGTCCGGCGCTCGTGGTGCAGACGGATGCCAACAATCGAAAGCTTCACAACACGATCGTCGCCGCGATCTCCAGCAACGTTCGGCTCGCGAAGACTGAGCCTTCGCAATTGCTGATTGATCCCGCCACGTCGGAAGGCGGGAAGTCGGGACTGGCCCATCCGTCGGCCGTCAAATGCGAGAGCCTGTTTACCGTTGCACAATCAGAACTCCAGCGAATCATTGGAGGATTACCCGACGTCTTGATGAGCCGTGTCGATGAGTGCCTCAAGTCCGCCTTGGGACTCAAATAGGACTGCTGTCTGCCGTCGAACCCACCATGCAAGAACTCACCGCCCGCATTCTCAGCTTCTTTTCTCAACCCGGTGTGAAGTCCATCCGGCCGAAGGAGTTGGCTCATGAATTGGGCCTCGGCAAGCGGGACTTCACGACGTTCAAGGATGCGATCGCACAACTGCTCGATGATGGCACGCTGACCATCGGCAAGAGCAAGCAGTTGCGGATGAATGCCGACGCGAGTTTGCTGGCCGGGTACATCAAGCGGAGCAGCAGCGGCAGCGGGTTCTTCCGGCCGCACGATCCGACGCTGCTCGAAGTCGACGAATCGCTCTACATCGCCCCCGAAGATCTGAAGGATGCCTTCACCGGCGATGAAGTCCACGTGCAGTTGCTCAAGCGGCGGATGCGCGGCAAGCGGTGCGGGCGGGTCGTCACCGTCGTGAGCCGCGCGTCGACGACGTTTGTCGGCCACTACTTCGAAAAACGCGATCGCGGCTTCGTGCGGATCGAAGGGGGACAGTTCGAATCCGCGATTTCCGTCGGCGATCCAGGCGCGAAGGGAGCCCGGCCCGACGACCAGGTCGTGGTCGAGATCCTCCGCTTCCCCAGCCGGACCGATGCCGGCGAAGCGGTGATCACAAAGGTGCTCGGCCCGCGTGGCACGCCGGGCGTCGACCTGCTGACGATCATCCACGAATTCGCCCTGCCCGACGAATTTCCGGAAGGGGTGCTCGCCGAAGCCCGGTTGCAGGCACAACAGTTCGCCGAGGACGTCAGGGAGGAAGTGGCGAGTGACGAGTGGCGAGTGACGATTGAAGAGGCCGCGGACGAGTCTGCTCTTACATCCGCTTCTGCCTCGCCACTGACCACTCACCACTCGCCACTTCCCCCGTCCCGCCTCGACCTGACCGGCGAGACCATCATCACGATCGACCCGGTCGATGCCCGCGACTTTGACGATGCGATTTCGCTGACGCGCGAGGACGGCGTCAACTGGCGATTGGGTGTCCACATCGCCGACGTCGCGCACTTCGTGCAGCCCGGCACGTTACTCGACAAGGAGGCGCGGCATCGCGGGACGAGCGTGTATCTGCCGGACAAAGTCTTGCCGATGTTGCCCGAGGTGATCTCCAACGCGCTGGCCAGCCTGCAACAGGGCAGGGTGCGCTACACGAAGTCCGCCTTCATCACGTTCAGCGCCGAGGGGACGCCGCTGCACACCGAGTTCGCGAATTCGGCGATCAGGGTGACTCAGCGGTTCGCATACGAACAAGTGATGCCGCTAATTGCAGGGTCTTCTCTTGTCCCCTCTCCCCCGTCTTCGGGGGAGAGGGTTAGGGTGAGGGGTTTTTTCTTCGTCGAACGAGTCGATCGGATCGCGGTCAGATTTGTCGTCGAGAGTCGTGACGGCATGGGGGGCGTCCTCACCGCTCGGGGGGGGGGGGGCGGGGGCCCGGCCCCCCGACGCCGCGGGGGGGGGGGGGGGGGACGGACGGAGAGCAGCGCAGCGCCCGGGGAGAAGGCGGGCAGGCAAGTGGGGGGCGACCGGGCC
>JANMLE010001747.1:0-8465 GCA_031372385.1 Planctomycetota bacterium
AGACGACGGCGGTGATGCAGATCAGTGCCACCGTGGCCGGCTCCGGTTCGTCTGCCAACAGCTTCAGCAGTGCATTCTGGCTGTCGTGATTGCGGAACGGTGCCGTGAGCAACATCAACGGCACCATCGGCAGGAGCGCCAGCAGAAATCCAATCACGCCGTCGCGCACCTGTGCTGGAAACGACCGAAGCTTGAGGCCAAACTCCGCCGGTGGTCGCTGGCTGCAAATCAGGATGGCCGGAAACACGAGTGCGAGTCCTCCGGAAAAGACCAACTGCACGATCAGTCGGGTCACGGTCAGCGGTTCGGAAACTGGGGGCGGCAACGAATCGACCTTCGGCGTCAGCATCAGGGCGAACATCAGGAACACCAGCCCCAAGACCGTGACTTCCGCAAAGCTGGACCAATTGGCCCGCGGTTCGTCGCACCAGTCGAACCACGGTTGGTCGCTTTGGCGTATGCAAAGCAGTCCAATCCAGGCTCCCAAGCTCCCCATGAGAAGAGAAAGCACCAGCAACAACGCGACGAACAGGTTGGTGCCGGGCAGAACGAGTTCAGAGTTTGGCAAGATGTCGGGCTTTGAATACGAAGTTTGCTGAGGCGGGCGGATTATACGAACGAATCACCGCCGAGGCACTCGGAACGGCCGTTGACGGTTTTCGGTCAGACCGCGCGGCGATAGGATCTCCTCCGCCCGAGTCGACTGGATCATTCAAGACAACCACGGAAAACACGGAAGTTCACGGAAGGAAGTAGCAAAGTCGCGAAGGGGCGTCGTGTTCCGGACGAGGGAGTTGTGCGTTTCTTACTTTCGAGTGCGGCCGACGAGTCTCAATGATCTTTCTGCCTCGCTCTTTCTGTCTCCTTCTTCCTGAACCGGCAAGGCAGGGAGACAGAAAGAGAGAGGCAGAAAGATAAATGCTGATGAAGTCTTGGCGATCTCTTGAAAGCAACAGATGCACAGCCCCCAGCACCGAACAGATCGTGACTCGTTAGGTCCACTCCTCTCGCCTCCTTTCCTTCCTTTCCTTTCGTGACTTTCCGTGTTTTCCGTGGTGAATCTTTCGGGTTTGGCGTCTTGGTTTTTGAAACTGCCTCAATCCACTTGGAACTTGTGACCGCGGATGTCCGATTCAACTCGTCCCGTCGAAAATGTGCTGAACCGGATCATCGACCACAAGCGTGGCGAAGTTGCGGAAGCGAAGCGGCTGCGTCCCGTGGAGGGTTTGCAGGATCAATTGGCCTCGGCACCGCCCGTCCGCGATTTCGTCGCCGCGCTGCGGGCGAAGAGCGACATGGCGCTGATCGCCGAGGTGAAGAAGGCGTCCCCCTCGGCGGGCATCATCCGTGCCGACTTTGATCCCGTGGCGATCGCGCAAACCTACGAACGGCACGGCGCGGCGTGTTTGAGCGTGCTCACGGATGAACACTTCTTTCAGGGGCATCTGGATTATCTGCGTGCCGTCCGACAAGCCGTGCAGATTCCGGTCCTGCGCAAGGACTTCATCATCGACCGGTATCAGGTGGTCGAAGCGCGCGCGGCCGGAGCCGACTGCGTCCTGCTGATCGCCGAGTGTCTCGATGACTGCCGCCTGCGCGATCTGTATTTCTACGCGAGCGAACTCGGGATGGAGTCGTTGATCGAGATCTACGATCCCGAGAATCTCGACCGCGTGCTGAAGCTCGATCCCGCGCTGGTCGGTGTGAACAACCGGGATCTGCGCAGCATGGTGACGGATCTCGATCACACGGTGCGGCTGGCTCCGCGGCTGCCGGCATCGACGCTGCTGGTGAGTGAGAGCGGCATCAAGTCGCGCGCGGATGTGGATCGTCTCAAGGCGGGCGGCGCGCGGGCCATGCTGGTGGGTGAGACGCTGATGCGCTCGGCGGACATCGGCCGCGCGGTCGACGAACTGCTGGGAGTTCGTCGATGACTTTGAGGGAACGGGCTTCGAGCCATTCCCGAATGGCGGTGGATTTGTGGACTACCTCACACTCATTGTCATCTTCGCGATCACGGCGGGTCTGTTTTATCTGACACGGTCGCCGGTCGTGTTTGTCATCAAGTACCGCAACGGAACTCCATCAGTGGTCCGCGGCCGACTGACCGCGGCGATGCTGGAGTCGATCGAAGAGATCTGCCGTCAGAACAGAGTCACGTCCGGAACGATCACCGCAATCCCCTACGGCAAACGAATTCGCATGAAGTTCTCCGCTGACATTTCCCCCGGCTGCCAACAGCAAATCCGCAACTTGATGCTGGTCGAATGAATGGCCGGCGCGGGTTGTCTCTGTCACGATGAAGATTGATCTGAGTTTGCCCATCACTTGATAAGCGAGATCCCGATGACCGCCCCCGCCCCCAGTCCCGTCCCCGCCGATCCGTCCGTCGAACATGTGCTGGTCGTGCCGACGTTGTTGTTTCACGAGCTCGGTTACTTCCAGGGATTCAACGCGCGTGTCGAACGGTATCTCGACACGCTGCTCGATCCGGCCCACACTAGCTTCCGCCCCCGCAACGAGGTCGAGGAAGACCCGAGTTACAAGCAGTTGATCCCGTACTGCATTTTCAGGCACGCGGGTCAGGTCTTTCACTACCGGCGTGGCAAGGCGGGCGGGGAAGGACGGCTGCACAGCAAACGGTCGATCGGGATTGGCGGACATATTTCCTCGACCGACAGCCTGCTCGGGGACCGCCGCTACGACGAGGCGATGCACCGAGAAATCTCTGAGGAAGTGTTTCTGGAGGCGGGGTTTAGCGATCGCTGCGTCGGCCTGATCAACGACGACGAAACACCCGTCGGGCGCGTTCATTTGGGGATTGTTCACATTTTTGATCTGGACTCGGCAAAAGTTCTACCACGGGAAGAGTCGATCTTAGAGACAGGATTCGCACAACCCGCAGAGTTGCTCCAGGTGTGCGCTGAGTTTGAAACTTGGTCGCAGATTTGCCTGAAGCACCTCTTTGGACAGGGGTGAGGATTGTCGCTTGGCTTTCCTCTTGGCGGATGGCGGCCCTCGCTGACGGCTTTTGAAGTTGCGATGTTTTCGTGGAGGTAGCTGAATTCGCAAGAATTCAGGCGATTCCGTTTCGATTGCTCAAACTGAATTCTTGCGAATTCAGCTACAGGACAACACAAGCGCAACTTCAAGACTTGTGACTCGGGTGACGCCGAGGCCAACGTTGCGACCGGCGGACTATTTGGCGAATCGCTTATCAAAGGAGTGACCAGCGATGGACAAGCATTGGACTCGGCGAGCGGTGGTGGGTGCGGCGTTGTCGGCGGTGACGGCACCTGTCGTCATGGGAGTCGCGGCGGCTCAAGAAAAGACGGCACCCGCAGCCGCGCCGGCTACTCGGGGCAAGCTGACGGATGCAACGCTGGGAACCCTGCTCAAGGCCATGGGCATTGAAGCCAAGGCGACGGAACAACGCTACGACTTCCCGTTCAAGGCGACGATTGAAGACGCCGAGTGGGATCTGTCGATGTCGGCCGTCCTCAGCCAGGACGGGACGTCGATCTGGATCATGGCCTGGCTGGACGAGCTTCCCAAGTCGGCCGCCGATGTCCCCCGCACGGCACTGCTGCGGCTGTTGTCCGACAACGACAAACTCGGCAAGGGGAAGTTCTTCGCGTACATCCCCGCCAATCGCCGGTTCGTCCTGCAGCGCGTGATCCCGAATGAGAACATCACGGCGGCGACCTTCCGCGCGGCTCTCGACGATCTGGGCCAGTCGGTCGCGGGAACGCATGCCCACTGGTACGTCCCCAACTGGACATCGCCCGCCGGTGAAGACCCGGCCACCGCGGCCCGCACTGGCACCCCCGTGAAAGGAAGTGCGCCGCAACCCGGCACCTCCACGGCAACCGCCCGTCCCACGACAACCGCCACCGGAGGTCAGACACAGCAGGGGCAGACCGCGCGTCCGGTTCAGTCGGCGGTGAACGATTCCAAGTTCAATCCGTCGACGAAGAAGTAGGTCGCGCCGAACGGGTCTCCTGACGAAGTGAATGCGTCCGTTGTAGCCACGCTCGCCAGAGCGTGACGGGCGGAACTCATCACGCTTCATGAGGTGAGACGTTTCGGCCGGCAGTGCAGTCAGGTCAGAGCTGACCTGACGGTGGTCGTGGTGGATTTAGCCCGGAGGGCGGCAGATGGTAGCCCACGGCGCAAGCCGTGGGAGATCGGCAGCGGTCTCCCATCAGCCCGGAGGGCGACACATCGAAGGACGCTGAAGGTTCATCGAAGTGTCGCCCTCCGGGCTCATGCGATCTCTTCGCCACCCAACCCACGGCTCGCGCCGTGGGCTACCATCTGCCGCCCTCCGGGCTGAAGAGCTGTCGTCAGCCTTCACCTGCGATACGGCCAAGTGAACGCTGTAGGTTTCGCCGCCACGCCGATGGCGTGCGCGCGTTCAATGGTTCGCGCCCATTCGCTCCCACGCCGTTGGCGTAGGGGCTAAACGTGGGATCGTCACTGGCTCACTTCTTTGCCAGATGCTTGTCGAACCAGTCAGCGAAGATCAACACGTCTTTGCCCATTTCGGGCCAGCCGTGGGCGGCTCCCTTTTTCACGACGAGTTCCGTCGAGACGCCGGCCTGCTTGAGCTTCTCGATGATCAGTTCGGCCTGCTGGATCGGGACCAGCAGATCCGCATCGCCGTGGATGATCAACGTCGGGGGATCGTCCGCGGTGGCGTGATTCACGGGTGAGATGCTCTTGCCGATCGTCACGATGCGTTCTTCGTCGGTGATTTGAACGAAGGCCCTGGTCTTCGGGTCGAGCTCGCGAAAGTCGAACGGGGCCTTGAAGTTCACGAGGACTCCGCGACCCAGCGCGTTTTCGCCCGGCTTGCCGTAGTTCAGGAAGTCGGTCGGCGGGAAGAAACAAGCAACAGCCTGCACGCGGCTGGAGAGGCGATCGACCGGATCCTTGGCGTCGGGCTTGCCCATCGTCCCGGCGGTTCCCTGCATCAACGACAGATGTCCGCCGGCCGAGCCACCCGTGATGCCGATCCGATCGGGATCGATCTTGTACTGTTCGGCGCGGCTGCGAATGAACCGGACCGCGCGATGCATGTCCTCCAACACTTCGGGGATCGTGTACTTGGGCTGGCTACCGTGGACCACGGCAAACACGGTGTAGCCGCGACGCAGGTATCCACCGACCGCGCCGGCATTGACCGCATCGTGCGACGAGAACCACCCTCCACTGACCACCCAAACGATCGCCGCGCCGTTTGCGTTCTCTTTTGGAGTGAACACATCCAGCGTCAGGGCCGTCCCGAACTTTCGTCCGTAGATGACATCCTCGGTCCGGGTGAATGATTCATCCGCCGCCAAAGTGATTGCAGCCGGGGTCGACACAACCGAAGTGAGCAGCATGGCAATCAATAACAACGGGCGCTTCACGGCATACTCCTGTGATGGGGATCGGCAACGAGTGGGTCGTAGTGTAGGCCGCGATCGTCGCGTTTTCACGCCGCGAAGCCCACGGCCATCGCCTTTGAATTGGGACATCTGTAGGGTGGGACCAGGGGTGCTTCGGGAGGTGGCCCCAACAGTGTCCAGAAGAGAAAGAATGCTGTCATGGAACGCGATTCCTCGACGAAGCGTTGATTGTGATCCCCAACAATGTGCAGTGACCGTACGGTTGTGGCACGACACGGCGGCGCGAGATTCAGGCAGCTACGGGATCTTGATCTTCTTGCCGGTCAGGTCTTCCATGATCCGCAGGCGAATGGCGGGATCATCGGTCGCCGCGGCCACGACTTCCTTCAGTTCGCCCCAGCGGTTCTCCGGCCCTTTGGGATAAAGTCGCTCCAGATATGGGCGAGCACGATCGATGTAATTCAGTCGCACGCCCGCCGTCTTGCTGGCGTCGCGGCGTCGTTCTTCGAGCGTCTGACACTCCTTCAGGTATGCCTCGTACTCCGCTCGAAATTTGGGATCTCGAATTCCCTTGGGTGACATTCCTCCGATGAGGATTTGGCCTGGCGGTGACTTTGGAGGATCGGGAAGTCTGAGCCTGAACTTGTCGGTCCGCACGACGTCGGGATCCAATCCCTCTTTCGCGAAGGCCACCCACGACTCCGCCATGTTTCGCCAGAATTGTACAAGGCAGCGCAGTCGCGCTTGCCGTTCCTCGCGGGAGTCGTGCCTGGCTCGGATCAGGACGACGAAATAGGCCAGGTACTGGGCTTCCAGCAACTCGACGTGTGTCGGAATCTCCAACGACTCGTCGATGATCGACTCCGCATACGGTCGACAGAGTTCAATCACCTCGGGACTGTAACGAACGGTCGGATTGCCCTGGTGCCGGACGATGTCGGCCGACACAACCGCCGCGAGGACTTCCGCCATCGCGATCACCCGCACCGTACCACTCTTGGTGGCGAGGTACTTCTCGTTGAGCCGCTTCAGTTCCAATTCCAGCACCGGCAGCTTCTCGACCGTCACCGATTCTTTCAGCGCCGCCGCATCCTTGCGCGCATCTCGCTGAATGATCACTCGCGCCATCAAGTCCGGCTTCGGTGCCGCAGGAATCTGTCCCAACAACATCGTGACGATGATGCCGATCATAACTGTGCCTCGCTTTCCCAACTGAGCCATGAACCTCACAATCATAGACCGCTGCGACGCACCCTATGGTAGTGTTGGACCGGTTTTGTCGACGCCACCTTTGCGAATCCGAATCCACCGACGTCCGTCAAAATCGAATCGTTGCTCCAAAACGACGATCTGTTGGAGTGTCGCCGTGTCATCCCAGTACTGCTGAGGAATTCTCCAAGTCATACTCCCCGGATCCCATCCAATCCGGAAGGGATTCGCTTTCGGAACATCAAACATTACCCACCCCGACCCGTTGGTAATGTTGCCCGACCGCACCTCGTGAGGCCCGTTTCGCTCGTGATTTTCGCGAGGAATGCCACCGACTGCAGTTCCCGCTGACTCCCCTTCAAATGCTTCCAATGCAGCGAAGGAAACATCGGTGGGCTGGAAGTCGACGAAATTCTCAATGCCGAAGGAAATCTCATCGATCACGATTCCGGAGTCCGCCCATTCGTGGTCATAGCGGTGCTTGACACCGTTCGGTGCGACAACATCAACAGTCAATGTCGATTCGCACCCCGTCTTTCCCGACTTCAGCCCCAAGACAGCCTGACCTGGATTCTTAAAGGCGACGAAACCGCCTTCGCCCGTGTCCTCGTTCGCGTCAAAGGCAGGCAGTGCGATGTGTTCCCCGCCACTGATAATCCGCCAAGTGAGTGGCTTCAGATCATCCAAAGTCAAACCTGGCCCCGGGCGTGTGAACAAGCGTCCCTGTTCGCCGAGTCCGACGCGGCTGTAACTACGGAAATCGAATTTGTCGTTGGGTTTGAGTTCGCCGGCAAACGTGCAGGGACTCACGTTGAACTCGATCACCACATTCGGATCGTCAGCCGTACAATCGCCGCAATTCACGCTGGACCATGTGGCAAGGACTTTCAGCGTGACACGCCACCGGCCCGCCTCGGGAAATCTTGCCTTCAGCGTCGCCCGGGGCGATGTCGGGATCGGTTGGTTGGGGGGCGGAGGAGTGTAGTTCATGGAGGTGACGAAGCTCCCAGAGACGGGGTCGAATCGCTCCGTCTTCATTACCCTCCACAACCATATGGGAGCGAGAACGAGACATTCGGCATTCGTGTGGGCATCCGCCAGCGACCAGCCCGCCGTCAGCAGAACCGTGATCTCTTCCCCAACTAACGACGGATTCGGACTCGGTTCGCCGGGTCGACCTTTTACAGTGCAATTGGTCTGATCCGGAAGCGGCGCACCCGTGACCGTCGTTCCCGAGCGACCGTCGTAGACCAGCATCAGGAGCAGAATCAAGAGGCCCCATCTGGCGCGGCGCGCCCCGCGCGGTAAGAACAATCGTGGCATGTCAGGGGTGCCCCTTCGATAACAATGGTGTTCTGAACTTAATGGATCATTTCGCTCAATCGGCTCGCCGGGCGATCATATCGCAACTGGAATGGCGGCGGTTCGTCACGGCTTGTTGAATTCCTCCAAGTCGGGAAATTTCCGGCACATGATGAACCAGGCGGTCTTCATCTTTTCGTCGAATTTCTCCCGGTCCTTGGCGGACCAGACACGCAGATTCCAACGCCAATTGGCGAGCAGATTGGGCTGGGCGGTGTCGTCCACGAGCACAGCGCGATAGGCGAGCAGGTGCGCCGTCCGCTGCCAAGCTGCCGTCCGCGGTGACTGCCACCCGCGGTCGGCCGCCGCCTTGAAGGCGACGATCTTGGGCAACTCGGGTGACAGGTCGTCGAAGTCGTCCGGCATTGGCACCGGGCCATAGGGCAGGCTGCCCAGCCAGATCTCGTGCAAATGTTCGTGGGGCCACGGACGGTCGACCATGTCCAGGAACACGCCGCTGACGATCGTATTGAAGCTGTCGTTGCGGCCGATCTTGATCCA
>JANMLE010000698.1:0-1122 GCA_031372385.1 Planctomycetota bacterium
CCGCGATGAGGACGGCCACTCCTGGCCGTCTTCATCGCGGAGTGCGCGTCGATCATGTGACCGAACTCGACGGGCAGGAGTGCCCGTCCTACGTGCCGCAGAGATCGGGGTGACAATGCCATTCGTGGGCGATGTTCTGCATCAGCACGGCGCAGTCGAATTCGATCGAACCCTTTGGAAAGTTCTGCTCGTTGTCAAAGAAGCTCGACTGAACCTCGTCGACATCCAACGGCTGCAGCAACCAGTTCCGGCAGCGCAGTTCCATCCCTTGGAACCGCCGGACATCGGCGCAGTCCGAGTAACCCAGCGACCCCGTCTCGAAAAACGACGACGCTTCCTCCATCGATTGGAACAGCGACGTGGAGGTCAGTTGCTGCGCCCGGTGACAACGGACGGACAGCGACGTGTCGCCGTCATCGCTCCGCAGGGCGACGGCGAATTCGTCGGCCGTCTCGCGGACAGTAAACTTCGCGTGATGGGCCACTCCCGGAAAGAGACGCCCCCCGGCCAGGGAATTCAACCGGGAACTGGTGTCGCGCCGGCGAATGTAAACGCCCGAGTGCGACCCGCTGTGATCATCCCACTCGGCGGCCATGCGATGAGCCGCGTTCTCCGACGAGATGCCGCACCACGCCGGCAGGAAGGCCGGACGAATCTGCTTCAACCGAATCAGGCAGATGCCAACCAGCCCCATCCCCCGCACGATCTTGGGTCGAAACGGCGCGGGAAGTAAGCGGGCGAGAACCTGCGGGTCGACGCGGTAGTTGACGAGAATCCGGCGATCAATGACACCGCGAATGACGGGGATCTTCATGCATTGTTCCTTCGAGCGGGCAACCGCAAGCGGGTGCCTTTGTTAACCGAGCATCGACGGCCGGGGTGCAGAACAGCAATTCCGCAGCAAGGGGTCAGGCACCGGACAAATGTTGTTCTGCAGCCGGGACTGGCGGAGCAGGCGACCATTCGAGCGGGTCACGCCGCACAGTGTAGTCCGGGTTCCACCGAACGACCACGCCGTCGGTCATGCCTCGCGCGACCGAGGCTGGGCGAGGCTTTTTTTCAAGATTCTGCAAGATCGGACCAGATTCCCGCCGAGTTGTCCGTTCGCCAGTCGTGCTTCCC
>JANMLE010001755.1:0-1194 GCA_031372385.1 Planctomycetota bacterium
TGCCCGGTCCCCGCCTGGCCACCAGCGGTCGCGAAATCTGCGGAGTCGGCGGCCTGATGGACTGGAACCCCGACTTTCGCAAGATCGGCATGGAAGGCATGGTCCTGTTGGTCAACGGACCGGACGAAGCGCGGGCCGCCGTCCGCAAGCTGGTCAAGGACGGTGTCGAGTGGGTGAAGACCTATCCGACGGGCGATGCCGCATCGCCGGACATCAACGATCATCACACACTGTGCATGACCTTCGAGGAAATGCACGCCGTGGTGGCGACCGCTCACAACCACGGCCTGAAGGTGACCGGCCACTGCCGCGCGACGCAGGGGATCAAGAACGCCATCCGCGCGGGATACGATGCGATCGAGCACGGGACGTTTGTCGATGACGAAGCGCTGCAGATGATCCTCGAACGCAACACCCCCGTGGTCCCCGCGCTGTACTTCGAACAGGCCAGCATCGAACGCGGTCCCGAGTTCGGGCTGCCCCAGGCGGTGATCGACGGGCACAAAGAGACGCTCGACGGGGGCGCCGAAAGCGCCCGCAAGATCCTGAAGGCCGGCGGTCGCATCGGACTGGGTGGCGACTACGGATTCGGCTGGAATCCCCACGGCGACTACGCGCGCGAACTGACGTTCTTCGTCAAGCACGTCGGCTTCACACCGCTGGAAACACTGATGTGCGCCACCAAGACGGGTGCCGAAATCCTGGGCCGCGACCATGAACTCGGCACGCTCGCAGCGGGCAAACTGGCCGACGTGCTGGTCGTCGACGGCGACGTGCTGGCGGACATTGCGATCCTCGAAGACCGCCGCCGTTTCCTCGCCGTGATGCAGGGCAGCGTGGTCAAGGCGGGACGAAGTATGAAAGAGGAAAGGTGAAGAGTGAAGTGTGAAACGAAAGCCGGACGTCATCTCATTCAATCTTCAATCTTCACTCTTCACTCTTCACTCACCACCGGCCCATCACACCTCACGCGGCCAACGGTGAGTCGTACTACAATTCGTCAACTTCTTGTCGTGCTGCGCGCATTTCGGAACCAGCCGATGACCCCGGCGAAGAGGCGGCAGTGAGACCACCGATTTCACGGATTTCACAGATCAAGAGGGAAGTGAAGAATGACGTTTCCGACAAAAGTTGAAATCAGGTGAGCCGGGCGGCGTCAGCCCCCGGATTCTTAGCTGCAATCACAAGAGTCCG
>JANMLE010000699.1:0-1418 GCA_031372385.1 Planctomycetota bacterium
AGCTACGGGCCATGAATAATCCGGGCTGGCGGTCTCGGCGCTCACGGTCGCAGAACCGGAGTTCGGTGCGCGGCAGAGTGACCGTCCCGACGACGAACTACGAGCAATGCGCAAGGTCTTGTCTCCGTTTGATCGTATCGCCTTCGACGCGGTCCAGGCACCGGCCCACTCCGGCGATGTCCGTCACGATCTCGAATCCCTCGGTCATGGATGGCGTGTTACCGGATATCCGCGTGGACTTGGAGTCTGCACCAGAAACTGATGCTACTCCCCGCGCGGGAAGTCATCGAACTCGCGCGCCGCGGCACTGCTGATTTCTCCCCGAGCTTGAACATTCGGGTCGAGTTCGGGACGATGCGGCCCGTCATGTTTGCCGGCTTGGTCGTTCAGTGCGCTCCGCGGATCTGCCGATCCCTTGGAACATGCTGGATTTGACGAGCAAGTGACGTGGATGCCGCCGGGGAATCGAGCCACCAAGCCCCTCAATTTCCGCCACTTCTCCGGCGACTTCGCACCGTGCGGGCGAACCTGCCGCCGGTATGACCCGTCTACACCGTACCCAACCAGGGCTTTCTGTAGACCCCGATTTTTTTGAAGACTGAACGGAGACCACTCCCATTATCGAGACCATCACCACCGCCGCCCCGTCGACCTCCGCCGCCGCGACCACGGCGCCGCCCACTCCCAAGCAGAAGGTGCGGCTCGAAAAGAGTCTGGCCGACGCCTGCCAGATCGCCCGGACGTGTGAGGAATTTCGCGGGAAGGAGACGGTGGTGCTCGACCTGACCGCGATCACTCCGATCATGGACTTCTTCGTCATCACCACCTGCAACAATCCGCGGACGATGTCCGCGCTGGCCAGCGAAGCCCGGGTGCAGATGAAGGCGCGCGGCAACTCGGTCCCCAACACCGAGGGCGAGAAGGTCAGTTCGTGGCTGTTGCAGGACTGGGGCGACATCGTGTTGCACGTGATGCTGCCCGAGGCCCGCGTTCTGTATGACCTCGAAGGACTCTGGGCCGACGCCCGACGGGTCGACTGGAAGGCCATCGCCGGCGCCCCGTTGTCGACGGCCTGACACGCGGTTCCGCCGGTCCTAGTGGTCGAACAACTTTCATTTGCCCCGTAGCACGGACGCCTCGTCCGTGCGGAACATTGGATACTGACGGACGCACGGACGAGGCGTCCGTGCTACAGCAATCCGGCAAATCAACGTTTTTCAACAGGTTGCCAGTCTCCTTGTCCCCCCGTCTCCTTGCCTCCCCGTCTTTCTTCCCGGACCTGCTCCGATGAATCTGCTTGCTGAACTTCGCTCCCGGTTGCGATCGGCCCTCGTCTCGTTCACCGATGCCCCGGATTCGTTTGTTGACATGCTCAAGCCGACAGCCGACAGCAAGTTTGGAGACTTCCAAGCCAACTG
>JANMLE010001817.1:0-4331 GCA_031372385.1 Planctomycetota bacterium
GTTTCTATTTCCCCCCCCCCCCCCCCCCCAAACACACCCCCCAACCGTCGATTTGGCCTAATAAAAAACCCCCCCGACCCCCTCGCGACGGCGGCTGTTCGGAAAGCGTCAGAGTGTTCAACGAGAAAGTGCGACCGTGCTGCGACACATTGGAATCCTGGCGATGATCTATCTGGGCGTGGTTGTGCAGAGCAGCCTCGTTTCCGGGGACATCGCGGGAATGGGCCGGCCGTTTCTCCCCGCGCTCCTGCTGGTCCTGATCGCCGCCGGTTGTGATGCCACGCCGGCGATTCTGTGGTCCGGCGTGTTGGGGTTGCTGTTGGACGGCTTGTCGACCGAACGATTGGGAGTGCAACTGGCCCTGGCGGCGATGCTCGGTCTGGCTCTGCAACTGATGCGGTCGATGTGGATCTCACGCAGCGTGCTGAGTCTGGTGGCGATGGTCATAGTGACGGGTCTGGCCTGGCGCATGCTGGCACCGATGACTCAGGCGGTGCTGGCGGGGCGCGTTGTCGATCCGCAGATGGTGTTGATGGATGCCGTTCAGGACGCGGCTTGGACGACGGCGATTGCCGCCGTGTTGATCCTGCTGGGGCGCGGCCTGATCGGTCACGGGGCTCGCGCCCGGATGATGGTTTCGAATCCGGGTCCGCATTGGGGAACGGCGGCGCGGTGAAGTCGTTCGCGATTGGAAAGAATCGGATCTTCGCCATTCCTGTTGAGGGTTGTGTGACGTGAGCGGCAAGGCGCTAGCCGCCGGTGATTTCCAGCAGACCGGCGGCTAGCGCCTTGCCGCTCACGTGTGTTGTTCAACACGAATGGCGGAGACCCCAAAAATCTGAATTCTTGCGAATTCAGCTACGAAAGCACTGTTCATGTTGAATCGCCCGGCTGCGAGCTGGTTGACGGAGGATGCGGACCAATCCCGCCATTGGGATCCGGACCGCGCTCCGGGGCTGCGGTTGGCGATGATGTGGCTGGCGGTCCTGTTGCCACTCGTGGCCGTCGCGGCCCGGATGGCTCAGTTGCAGGTGATTCTGCAGGATGATTTCGTCAGTGGGTTCGAACAGACCTACGAAGTGCTGGCGGAGATTCCCGCGCGCCACGGACGAATCCTGGCGGCCGATGGCAGTGTGCTGGCCGGGGAAGAGGAACGGTTCGATCTGCAGATGCACTATCGCCTGGTCCAGCAGCCGGCCGACGAACGCTGGCTCCGCATCGAAGCACTGCGGGATCTGGATCGCACGCAACGCAAGGACAAGCGCAAGGTCGAAGACGAGAAGCAGCGGGTCTTGGATCGCCGCGAAGAACTCTGGTCGGCCGTGTCGTCACTCACGCGCCGCGATCCCCGCGAACTGGCCGCCGCCCGGTTGTCCGTGCAACAGCGCGTGATCCTGATGAGGGACGTGGTGTTGGACAAACGGGTGCAGCGTCACGAGTCGCAGGTCGCCACATCAGCCGTCTCCACCGGCACGGATTGGCGCGGGGTTTGGAATCAGGTTCGCAAGGAATTGACCGAGCCTCCGCAGCGGTCGATGGATTCGGAGCCGCTGGTCGAAGAAGTCGGATTTCACACGGTGGTCTCGGACGTGGATGCCGATGTGAAGGCGGAGATCGAGGCGAATCCCGAACGCTATCCCGGCCTCCAAATCGCCGTGCAGTCGCGACGTGTTTACCCCCAGCGGGAATTGGCATCGCACCTCGTCGGTAGTCGCACACCGCTGACCGCCGAAGAAGTCCGGCAACGGCGCAGTGCCGATCCCAACACGGAGGACCGTGTCGGCGATCCGATCGGGCGCAGCGGGTTGGAATTGAAGTACGACGACCATCTGCGCGGCGTGTACGGAGTCCGCCGTCTGGTGAAGAATCGGCGCGGCGATGTTGTCTCCAGCGAGGTCGTGCGCGAGCCGCGTCACGGTCGCGACCTCGTGCTGACGCTGGATGTCGAGGTCCAGCGCCGGGCGGAGCAACTGCTCGACGAAGCACTCACGACGGTGACTCCACCGGACGCCGTCGATGAGGACTCGACCAAGCTTGTGGCGGGACAGCCGACGTGTCCGCAGAGCGGATGCATCGTCGCGGTGGATGTGCAGAGCGGTGCGATTCTGGCCGCGGCTTCGGCACCGCGGTTCGACGCGAACCTGCTGACTCATCCCGACCGCGAACGTTGGAATGACCTGCTGGCTGATCCGCGGAATCCGCTCTTTTCCCGAGCGACACAGATGGCGCTGGCACCGGGATCGGTCTTCAAGATCATCTCGGCAGTGGCGGCGGTCGAGTCCGGCCATGTGGACCCCGATCTGCCGATTCCGTGCCGCGGCTATCTCGATCGGCCCGATCAACACCGCTGCCTGATCTACCGGCATTTCAAGGCGGGTCACGGTGATGTGCGGCTGGCGGATGCGCTCTGCCGGTCCTGCAACGTCTACTTCTTCACGGCCGCGCGTCGGATGGGGCCGCAACCGTTGGTTGACTGGTGCAAGCGCTTCGGCATTGGCCAGCCCACGGGAGTCGACCTCCCTTCCGAAGGGACCGGGCACCTGCCATCGCCCGACGAAGTCGTGGACGGACAGCGCCGCCGGTGGCACCCCGGAGACACGCTCGGCCTGGTGATCGGTCAGGCGGACCTGCTGGTCACGCCGCTGCAAATGGTCCGGGCAATGGCCGCGGTCGCCAATGGCGGGTTGCTTGTGACGCCCCACCTGGCGGGAGAAGCGGGCCCCGTCTCGTTGGGGACTTCGCCTTCGTTCCATCCGGTCTTTTCGCATCCGGAACCGCAGGCCATCGACGGTCTGCGCAGCGAGACGCTGGCGCATGTTCGCGAGGGATTGGAGATGGTCGTGAACCATCCCACGGGGACCGCCTACAAGACCGTCCGTCTGAAAGAAGTCCGCGTCGCCGGTAAGACGGGAACGGCCGAATCCAGCGGTGCCGACCATGCGTGGTTCGCCGGCTATGTCCCCGCCGAACAACCGCGCATCGCCTTCCTCGTCGTGCTGGAACACGGCGGCTCAGGCGGAAAAGCCGCCGGCCCGGTCGCGAAGAAACTCGTCTCCTGCCTGTTGGAACTCGGTCTCGTGACGCCATCAACCAACCTGGCGCGCAAAAATACTTCGCACGGTTATGAATGAGACAGTTCCACGTTTAGCCCCAACGCCATCGGCGTGGGAGCAGATGCGGGCAAACCTTTGATCGCACGCACGCCGTTGGCGTAGCGGCTAAACGTCTCACGTCAGCCGGCGTGACGCATGACCGCGGAGTCGACGGCCGATGTGGAATCAGTTCACAAACATTGACGTCGAGTGTTGGCGGCACGCCGGAGAACTCGGCCTCGCGGAGCCGTCGCTCTGTCTCTATCACGCGACGGCCGATCGCGGTCGGGAGATCCTTCAGGCCCTGGACGAATTGCAGGCCGAAGGATGTGATTCGCAACGAGCGCTGACGTTCCGACCGTCGCAGCGTGACCGAAGCATCGGCACACTCCGCTTGCGACTCGTCGCGCCGACGAACGAGCTCCGCGTGATGAACATCTCGTGCGAACCGGGAACGGCCACCATCGAAATGACGCCGGTCGGTTTGCCATTGGTGCGACATGCCGTCTCCGCCTGGTGCGACGGCGGCGAGGACTTCGGCGTGTCACCAGCGCACGCGAATCTTAAGAAGCGCGAACTCGGCATCCAAGACACGACATCCGGCGAATTGTGGTTCTGGGGGCCCGGCTATGCTGGACCGTAGCCGTGGGGCGCGATCACTGATAGAAAGTGTCCGGAGCATCGCGGGATTCGTCACCGGATGCGCACCCCATTGAATGTCACTGGCAGTCGAGGAAACTCACCAATGAGTTCGGCCGGAACGTCCTTCCTGATTTCGCAACTTGGCTACCGGGCTCCATCGCTGATCGTGTACCTGGTCGCTGTGGTCCTGGCCTGCGTGTTCATGAGCCGGGCGACAGTCCCGTCCATCCTGACCTTGGTCGGAGCGGGAATCATGGGGGCCACGGCGATCGGTTCGGCCGTGCTCCAGGCGTACTTGATCGGCGAGCATTCATCGGGAATGCCCAGATTCATGCCGATGATCGGTGTCATCTCAAGTTGCATCAGCGCCGTCGGACTCGGATTTCTGGTCGCGGCCATCTTTGTCGGTCGCGACCAAGTGTCTCGAACGAAGGGCCGGTATCTCGATGAAGACGAAGAAGACGAATGAGTCCGTGGTTTGTCAGGGCCAATGTCTTTTTCAAAGTAGGGTGGGACCAGCTCGCTTCGAGCGCCGGCCCACCATCAGGAGACATCGAGCATCGCGGGTGGGCCGGCGCGGCGAAGCGCCGCTGGTCC
>JANMLE010001880.1:0-1664 GCA_031372385.1 Planctomycetota bacterium
TCTCACTCTCTTCGCGTTTTTCTAAAACAACTTTTTTTTTTCCCCCCTTGGGGATCACTTTAACCCCCCTGGGGGGGCGCCGGGGCCCCCCCCCACCCTGGGTGAGGAAGACGATTGACCGACGCACCCTGAAAGGGTGCAGGAACGCGGGATTCCACCGGTCCATCACCCCTTCAGGGTGAATTGATTCGTCCTCATCCGGACCCAGGGTGCGCTCGCTCCGCTCGCGACCCTGGGCTGATTTCCGTAACGCCTTTGGCGTAAAGACAATTCTGTGGATTCCTCCACGGACTGAACTTGGAACTACTGAATTTCGTCTCCAAACGGGAGCCATCGGACAGCGTCGCTTCGGTGACTTGTGTCACGGACGGGTTGAAAACCCGTCCTACAAGTCCGGCGACATCACACCGTGACTTCCGCGCGCACGCTTCGTTTGCGTTCCTGTTCGGTCAGCTTGATCTTCCGCAGGCGAATGATTTGCGGGGTGACTTCGACGTACTCGTCGTCTTCGATGTACTCCAGCGCCATTTCCAGCGACATCCGGCGCGGCGGCTTCAGGATCACGTTTTCGTCGGTGCCAGTGGACCGCATGTTGCTCAGCTTCTTTTCCCGGATCGGGTTGATAACCATGTCGGTGTCGCGGGAATTCTCGCCGACGATCATGCCCTCGTAGACGTCATCACCCGGACCGACGAAGAAGTCCTTGCCGTCCTGCAGCTTGAACAGGGCGAACGGGACCGCGCGTCCCAATTCCTGCGAAACCAGCACGCCGTTCTGACGGTGGGGGACTTCCCCTTCGATCGGCTTGTAGCAGTCGAAGCGGTGGTGAATGATCGCCTCGCCGCGCGTCGCGTTCAGCATCCGCGTGCGGATGCCGATCAGTCCGCGGGCGGGAATCGAGAATTCGAGGTGGGTGAAGCCGACCGAGTTGGCGGTCATCTCGGTCACTTCGCCGCGCCGGTTGCCGGCGAGTTCCATGACTGGCCCGACCTCGCCGGTTGGAACGTCGACTTCCAGAAGTTCGAACGGCTCACACATCTTGCCGTCGATCATTCGGCGGATGACGGTCGGCTTGCCGACGGACAACTCGTAACCTTCGCGGCGCATCGTTTCGATCAGCACCGCCAGATGCAGCACACCGCGGCCCGAGACCTTGAAGGATTCGCCCGACTCTTCCACGCGCAGCGCCACGTTGGATTCGAGCTCGCGCATCAGCCGTGCGCGGATGTGGCGCGTTGTCAGATACTTTCCGCCTCCCGGCTGACCGGCGAACGGCGACGAATTGATCGTGAACAACATCGAAATCGTCGGTTCGTCGACGCAGATCCGTTCCAGCGCGATCGGGTTGAGCGGATCGGCCACCGTGTCGCCGATCTCCGGCTTTTCCAAGCCGGTCAGTGCGATGATGTCGCCGGCAGTTCCCTCGGCCACCGCGGTCCGGCCGAGCTTGTCGAAGACTTCGACGTTGACGACCTGTCCCGGCACATTCTTGCCGTCGGCCTTCATCAGCACGACTTTCTGGAGCGGCTTGATGGTGCCGCTGACGATGCGGCCGGTGGCGATCCGTCCCACGAATTCCGAGTACGACAGCGATGTCACCATCATCTGGAACGGACCGGTCGGGTTGGTCAGCGGCCCCGGCACGTGACGGATGATCATGTCCA
>JANMLE010000012.1:0-3078 GCA_031372385.1 Planctomycetota bacterium
TCGTCCGAGATCATCCGGGCGGCCGACCATGTGATCGACCTCGGCCCCGGAGCCGGCCCACAGGGAGGCTCGGTCGTCTTCGCGGGACGCCCCGAACAACTGTTGACCGTCGACGCCTCGGCCACCGGTCTCGCGCTGCGAGCAGAACAAGCTCCCGATGCAACTCCTCGCTCACCACGTTCGCCAACCGGTTGGCTGACGCTGAGCAACATCACACACCGCAACCTGCGCGATCAGACAGTTCGCATTCCGCTCGGTGTCCTCTGCGTGGTGAGCGGCCCCGGTGGCAGTGGCAAGACGTCGCTTATCGCAGAGGTGCTGGTTCTGGCTTTGCGCGAGCGTCTGAATCCCGGCAGCGAACCGTCGGCCAAAGACCGTTGCCGTTCGATCACGGGAGGCGATGCGCTGGTCGATGTCGCCGTCGTCGATCGCGCGCCGCTGACCCGCTCGTCCCGCAGCAATGCCGCGACCTGGATCGAAGTCTTCGACGAGATCCGCGACGTGTTCGCGATGACCGTCGAGGCGAAGCAGCGCGGGTTCGCGGCGCAGCATTTCAGCTTCAACGCGACTCAAGGGGGACGCTGCCGGGCCTGCCGCGGCACCGGAGTGCGGCAGCACGACATGCAGTTCCTGCCCGATGTCACGCTGGCCTGTCCGGAATGCGGCGGAACCCGCTATCGCCGCGAGATCCTCGACGTCAAGTACCGCGGCCGGTCGATCGCCGAAGTGTTGTCGATGAGTGCCGCCGAGGCATCCGCATTCTTTCGCAATCATCCGCGTTTGCAGGGACGATTGCAGATGCTCAAACAGATCGGTCTCGACTATCTCGTCCTCGGCCAACCGACCGACACGTTGTCGGGCGGCGAGGCGCAGCGACTGAAACTCGCCGCGCGCCTGACCTCGGGCCGCGGTCCCACGCTGATCGTCTGCGATGAAGCAACCAACGGACTGCATCCCGCCGACGTGACGCGGCTGATCGGTTGCTTCGACGAACTGCTCGGCATCGGCCATTCGATCGTGGTGATCGACAACAGCCCGGACCTGTTGCGCGCCGCTGATCACATCATCGAACTCGGTTCGGGATGATGAATCAGTCAAGTCATGAACGGACAGCGCTGGCATGGCATTGGTCGTGGCGGATTTAGCCCGGAGGGCGGCAGATGTTAGCCCACGGCGCAAGCCGTGGGAGACCGGCAGCAGTCTCCAATCAGCCCGGAGGGCGACACATGGAGGGCGCTGACGGTTCATCAAAGTGCCGCCCTCCGGGCTAAGGCGACCTCTTCGCCACTCAACCCACGGCTCGCGCCGTGGGCTACCATCTGCCGCCCTCCGGGCTGAAGAATTGTCGTCAGACTTCACGCACCCTACGGAACTCTTCACGCATCGGACGGATTGGAAATCCGTCCTACATCGTCACTCCGTCACGCCGCCTTGCGGACCGGCCGTTTGACTTCGCGCAGGTCGACCATGTCGTGGATGTTGCCGCGGACCGGATGGCATTCGAAGCGGCCGTCCTGTTCGTCCAGCCGCATCATCAGCGCCGTCGTCGGGCAGAGCATCGTCGAGATCACCTTGCCGCTCACTTCCGACATCGGCACGGCGGTCACTTTGAACCGCTGCAGAATCGTCGGCAACACGGTCTTCATGATCAGCATTGCGAGCGGTGCGCCGATGCACATCCGCGGACCCGCTCCGAATGGCAGGTATTCATACGGCGAGGGATTGATCGTCAGCCAGCGCTCGGGTCGAAACTCTTCGGGATCGGGATACAGCTCGGGCATGTGATGAGTCATGTACTGGCTGAAGACGATCCCGGCCGCCGGCGGCAATGTGAACGGTCCCAACTGAGTCGGCACGGCGGTCACCCGCTGCGAGTACGACGAGGCGGGCAGGATGCGCATGCTCTCCTTGACGATCCGCTCGGTGCATGGCAGACGGTCGACCTGTTCGGTGCGGGGGAATCCGCCGTCCAGTTGCGTCGTCAATTCGTGATGCAGTTCGGTCATCACCGACGGATGCTCGGCCAGCAGGAACAGTGTCCACGCCAGCGAATGCGCCGTCGTCAGGTGCGCCGCGCCGAACATCAGCGCCGCCTGGCCGATCAATTCCTGGTCGGAAATGCTCCCTTCGCTGTCGTGGGCGCTGATCATCAGCGACAGCGCGTCGCGGCCGGTCGGATTGCGCTGGCGCTGGCCGATCATCCCCTTGATTTCGGACTCCAGCTTGCCCGCGAACTCCAGCAGATCCTCATAGCGGTTGGCGATCTCCTGGTTGCCGACAAACGCGCCCATTCCCAGTTCGTGGTTCATGTGGACCCAGCGGTCGATCATGTGGCCGATGCGGTAGGCCATCTCGGCGTCGTCGATGCCGAACAGGATCGTGCTGGTCAGCCGCAGCATGAAGTCGGTCATGTCGCGGTTGATGTCCCGCTCGGTGCCGGGACGCCACTGCGACACCATCTCGTCGGTCAGTTGCCGGATCGCGGGGACGTAGTTCAAGATCGCCTTTTTCAGGAAGGCGTCCATGACCAGCCGCCGCTGCCGTTTGTGCTGCTCGCCGTTCATGCTGAGCAGCCCGGACGTCAGGTGCCGCTGCGGGGAATTGCGCGACCCGCGGATCGCGAAGAACTGCGAATGAAACGTCGTCCCGTCGCTGAGGATCTGATGGTTGTACTGGGGCCCGAACGCGAAGTAGATCCGCTGCTCGTCCTCCAGGGCGGCGATGTTTCCGTGCTTTGTCTTCAGCCGTTGCATGCAGGCGATCGGATCATCGGGAAAGTCATACAGTCGGCCGCGCGTGACCGGCAGCGGCTGATCCGCGCCGTGGTTCAAGACCAGATTGGGGGTCGACATTGCGGTGCATCCCTGCGGGCAGTTGGAAAGGCGTCCCTGCCCCTCCATCGATCGACTGCCGATTGGGCTTGTACCACGAAGCCCAATCTGCTCCTAGACGTTCTTCGGCGATTCATGGCCGACTGTGGTCCCGTCGCGCTTACTGTAGTCCCGTCGCTCCGCCGACGGGACCGCTGGCAGCGAATGTGTTCACATCCGGGGGTGCAGTCGTTAATTGGTGGTCACA
>JANMLE010000102.1:0-2810 GCA_031372385.1 Planctomycetota bacterium
GTCGTATTCCAGGACACATCCGTCCGCGCGATCACGGTGCCGGTGCCGGGTGAAGGACTGGCGTCGTTCCCGTACGACGTGACTCCGCCGGTGATCTATCTGCACTTCCCCGAGCAGGTGGTGGTGATTGACCATCTCGGAACTGCGACTCCGCAATTGTCGCAACAGGACACGCTGCGGCTGGACCTGGGCAGTGGCGACGATGCCGTGGCGGCCGAGCGCTGCGTCTTCTTGGAGATCCTGCGGGCGGACGGCAGCATCGAGAAGATCAAGCTGCCCGAGGATGTGCTCGACAACCTGTTGCAGACCATTTCCAATTTGCCGGACGGTCGCTACCGGTTCCAACTGTTGGAACCGGGTGAAACACGGCTGCGGCTGTTGCTGGACTCGTTTGAAGTGCGGCAGGGGAAGATTGTCGACGAGAACGATCAGGGCGACCGTCCGCCGTCGTCCGGTACCAAGTCGATGAAGGGGGGCCTCGGCGGTGACGACGCGCCGGCCGATGCCGACGAGGCGGTCAGGAACGCGCCGCGGCCGGTGCCGGTCCCTGTCCCGGTGCCAGTGACAACGACGCCGGTGTCCATGAGTTCGCCTGCCGCGGACATCCTGTTGGCGGGTGGGACGGAGATTCCCTGCGAGACCGCCGTGGCACCCGCGGTTGCGGAAACCGACGGGGACCGCGAGGAATCGACATCGATCTGGAACGGCTGGTCATCCCAGTCCGCGCGCCGCGCGTGGAAGCGGGCAGAACAGTTGACCGGGGAATTCGTCGAACAACATCCGGACTTGGACGATCAGGCATGGAACGAGTCCCATGAATCCCATGAATTCTTGGAACCCGCCGAATCCCTTCAGTCCCTTTCGTCCCTTGAATCGGCCGGTGCGGTCATCCTGGTCGGGGCGACGATCGCGGGACTGTCAGTTGCGAAGAGTCCGACAGGGCAACGGGCGGTTCAGGCCGTGGCGACACGACTGGGCCGCGCGGCGCGGCTGTTCCGCAAATTCAGTGTGAAATCGAAATGACCGTTGATGGCAACGTGTTGGTTGGTTGCGAAGTGACATGACCGGTGCGGCAGTGGCGCGGGCGTACAACACCGGTTGCACAACGCTCGTCATACACGCCGGAACGTGTGGAGATAAGTGATGCTGAAGTGTCCGAGTTGCGGCAAGAGGGTTCTCGGCGACGATCTGGTCTCCGGCGTTTGCTCGCATTGCCAGCACCGATTGTCGACGGGCGATTCCTCGCTGGGATCCGGCGAGATCATCGGCACGATCGACACGGAAGTCAGCCGGTTCCGGCCGGGTGAGCCGATCATCGATTCGATCAGCGGCGGTCTGTCCGGATTCGATCGGGAGTCACAGGGATCGCAAGGATCGTTTGTCCATCGAAGTTCGTCCGACAGTGCCGCCCGCGCCGACCAGACCATGCAGTCCGACGAGTTGATTGCCGGCACGTCCGATGCCGGTGCCTCTGATGCGGGCGCGTCCGATGCCGGTGCCTCCGATGCGGGCGCGTCGGCTTCCTCCACCGGCGAAATCTCGCACGAAGCCCAGCGCCCGGACACCACGTTCGACAGCGGATACAGAGAGGGCGAAGCTTCGGACAGCCAACAGACGTTTGTGTCGGACGAGATCGACCCGGCGGTCTTGGACAGGGGTGCCGCAGCCACAATGGATTCCGCCGTGCTGCCCGAAGAGGGGGGTGCCGACAAGACGTATGTCAGCGACGATGCCGACGACGGGTCCGATGCCGAGGCGTCGTACCGGACGATCGCCGGCGATTCGCCGGACGACGGTCACGACGATTCGGACAAGACGTACGTGGCGGACGACTTCGTCGCACACGACGATCCCGAAGAGTCCGCCCAGACGCTGATCAGTGATTCCTTCAAGGCGACCGCCGCCGCCGCGGAGGAAGACGCCGGCAAGACGTTCGTTTCCGAGGAAGTCCCCGAGTCGCTGCTGAGGACGGTCGAATCCGTCTGGGGCGATCCCGCATCGGTGGGCGACGCCAAGCCGAACATGACGCTCAAGGCGAAGGAAGCCAAGTTCGTCAAATCGGCCAACCAGTCGCTGGTCATCAAGACCAAGGAGCTGATCGAAACGAAGGGTCTGACGAGTGGCGTCTACGGGGCGGACGGACCCGAATACGAGCTGATCAAGGTGCTGGGCGAGGGGGGCATGGGGATCGTCTACGATGCCCGGCAGACCTCGATCGACCGCAACGTGGCCCTCAAGATGATCAAGGGGGCCGCCGCGACGAACGACAAGCAGAAGGCGAAGTTCCTCGCCGAAGTGGTCGTGACCGGCGATCTCGACCATCCGAACATCGTGCCGATCTACGATGTCGGGGCGAACGCGCAGGGCAACCTGTTCTATTCGATGAAGAAGGTGCAGGGGACGCCCTGGCTGAAGGTCGTGGCGAAAAAGTCGGTCGCCGAGAACATCGACATCCTGATGCGCACGGCCGATGCGGTCGGCTTCGCGCACGCGCGCGGCATCGTCCACCGCGACCTCAAGCCCGAAAACATCATGCTGGGTGAGTTCGGCGAAGTCCTCGTGATGGACTGGGGTCTCGCCCATCCGCTCAAGGGTTTCCGCAAGTCGCGCAGCATCACCGAATCGAACACGATGGGGGGGACGCCGGCCTACATGGCCCCCGAAATGGCCACCGGTCCGATCGACAAGATCTCGCCCGCCAGCGACATCTATCTGATCGGGGCGATGCTGTACGAGATCATCACGGGCAGCCCGCCGCACATCGCCAAGAACGCGATGAAGTGCCTGATGGCGGCGGCCCGCAACGAAAT
>JANMLE010000110.1:0-2007 GCA_031372385.1 Planctomycetota bacterium
GTCATGTCGAACAGCTTGCCGGTTCCGTCCAGTCGATACTGCGGAGTCCTCACGCTGACATTGCCGCCCCAGTGCGAAAAGATCATCCGCTCGGGCCAGTCGGCCGCTTCCCGCCGCAACAACGGGACCAGGCTGCGACCATCCAGCGGCTTGTCGCCGACGACCTTGACGCCGCTCAGTTCCGCCAGCGTCGGCAGCAAGTCGATCGCGCCGGCGATCTGTGTCACTTTCGTTTGCGCGGGGATCGTCCCCGGCCAGCGCATCAGCAGCGGCGACCGGACGCCACCCTCGTCCGTTGAGCCCTTGCGGCCCTTCATCCCGCCGTTCCAGCGCCAACTGTTCGGGCCGTTGTCGCTGAAGTAGACGACGATTGTGCTTTCGGCCAGCTTCAGTTCTGCCAGCTTCGCCAGCACGCGGCCGACGTTCCAGTCGATGTTCTCGCACATCGCCAGCGCCGCCAGTGTCATCTGCGGATCTTCTGCTTGAGGCCCGTCATGTCGCAAATTCAACTCGGCATCTTTGAACTTGTCGTAGAAGCGATCCGGCACCTGCATCGGCGTGTGCGGCGTGTTGAGCGGCAGATAACAGAAGAACGGCCGCGCGCGATGGTCCTCGATGAACTTCAAGGCGTGATCGGTCAGGTCATCCACCAGGAACCCGTTGCCGCGGACGATCCTGCCGTTGTGTTCCAGCGGCGCATCGAAATAGTCGCCCCAGTGCCCGGAGCAGAAGCCGTAGAACTCATCGAACCCGCGGGCAGTCGGGTGATACGGATACTGCGTCCCGTTGTGCCACTTCCCGAAGGCGGCTGTGGCATATCCGGCGGACTTGAACGTGTCTCCGATCGTCCTTTCGTCGAGATCCAGCCGCTCGCCACCGGTCGAGACGTTCCACACATTGCCGCGAGGATGATAGCGCCCGGTCAGAAACTCAGCCCGCGTCGGCGAGCAGACCGGACACACAAAGAAGCGTTCAAACAACGCCCCGTCCCGCGCCAGCGAATCAATGTGAGGCGTGCTCAGATTGGTGTTGCCGTGAATGCTCAGATCACCCCAGCCCTGATCGTCGGCCAGTATGACAACAACATTCGGACGGTCCGCAGCGTGCGTCAACGCATGCGACACGAGCAACATCGCGGCCGCACACACGCCGGTCCACACGCCTGTTCGGCAGATCCAACGCAGATTCAGCATGTCGTCGCACTCCAGATGTCACGGTATCAATTGGATGAACGGGAGCAGGGTGGCCGGGGCTGGACCAACGGGAAGCCCCGGTCGGCGGACGTCTGGCACGGAGCCTGGACATCGTTTGTCGTTGAAAATGAGCAGCACAGAAGTTGTTTCACGCTGGTACCGCACCGGGGCTTCGCGAAGACGCTCCAGCCCCGGCCACCCGATCGACTCCGGCGATGAAGGTGCCATCACTTCCCCGTCGCTGGCTTTTTGGACTTGGCAGCGCCAAGACCATTCGGGTCGGTGAACGGCGGACGCTCAAACGTTTGCCCATCCCCCGTCACGCGCGGGTCGCCGACTTGGGTCAGTGTCTGCAGCAGGCGTTCGGCCAGTTCCCGTTTGACGTCTGCATACGCGGGATCACCGGCGACATTCTTCACCTGATCTGGATCCGTGCGCAGATCGAACAGTTCCTCGCCGGGACGCTTGGCGAACGCGTAGTCGTAGTGCCACTTCCATTGGGGATCGTTGCGGTGCGCGATCAACCACGCCTTCGTGGGACTGGCGTCCATGTCGGGGAAGGCGGCGAAGGTGTCATTCGACAGAACGTCGGCCGTCGGAGCTTCCGTTTCGGTCACAGCAAACGGACTCCCCATCGGCCAGCGGTCCGGTTTGAAGTTGCGGATGTACAGATAGTCCTTCGTCCGGAAGGATCGCTGAGGATACGGAAGGTTGTCTTCGCGCGCGGCGGCCACATGGCGTTCGCGGCCGGTGATGACCCACGTTCGTGACGGATCGACCTGGCCGGACGCGGCCGACTTGAGCACCGGGACCA
>JANMLE010000144.1:0-1437 GCA_031372385.1 Planctomycetota bacterium
AGGCTGCGTCCCGACACGCTGCTGGTCAGCGTCATGCACGCCAACAACGAGACGGGGATTCTGCAACCGGTCCACGAGATCAGCGAGCTGTTGCGCGGCACGGACACCCTGTTCCACACCGATGCCGCGCAGACGTTCGGCAAGGAAGTCAACGAGCTGCGGTCGCTGAAGGCCGACCTGGTCTCGATCAGCAGTCACAAGATCTACGGTCCGCAGGGAGTCGGCGCGTTGTTGGTCCGTCGTCGCGGAGCACAGAAGCGAGTCGTGCAGCCGCTGGTCTTCGGTGGAGGTCAAGAGCGTGGCCTGCGTCCCGGCACGGTCCCCGTCGCGCTGGCCGTCGGTCTGGGCGAGGCCGCGCGTCTCGCCGGCTTGGAATGGCAGACTCGCCGAGCCGCCGCGCTTCAGACTCGCGAGCAATTGCTGCACGACTTGCAGGCGGTCGAGCATCGGATCAATGGCGATCCGACCCGCTGCCAGCCACACGTCCTGAACGTCAGCTTTCCAGGCATCGACAGCGAGGCGCTGATGATGGCCACCCGAGACGCGGTCGCGTTCTCCAATGGCTCGGCCTGTACTTCGGCAAGCTACAAACCGAGTCACGTCCTGCTGGCGATGGGTCTCACAGAGGAGTCCCTTGAATCGGCCGTCCGCCTCTCGTGGGGAGCACAAACCACTCGCATCCCGTGCGAGTCGATCGTGAACGCGGTTCGTTCGGTCGCTTGCCGTAGCTGAATTCGCAAGAATTCAGCCTGTGTTTGCAACGCTCTGAACTCTTGCGAGTTCAGCTACGGCGCGAACTTGGAACTATTGAAACTGCGGTAGACCGGCCTCGCCGAGGTCGGCGAAGCAGATTTCCGTGAAATCTGTTCACCGTTGAGCGGGTTGCCAATATTGATCGAGAGCACCGTATTGCCGTATCCCACTGTGTGGGATAGACTGCCCGGACCATGAAAGCCGTCTTCGTCGAATCGAGCGAGTTCACGGAATGGGTCGCCGAGTTCCTGCCGGACGACGCTTATGCGGCGCTGCAACAGGAACTGATCGATCAGCCCGACAAGGGGGACGTGATGCCGGGCTGCGGTGGTTTGCGGAAGGTTCGCACCGCCGATCCCAAGCGAGGCCGGGGGAAACGGGGCGGCGCACGAGTCATCTCTCTGTACGTCCCCGAGGCGAAATGGTTCTTCATGCTCGACATTTACGGGAAGGACGAGCAAGACGACTTGAGTCCCGCCCAAAAGAAGACGCTGGCGCAACTCGTCGATGAGTTGAAGCAACAGGCCCTCTCGGCCTTGCGCCGCAGTTCACGGAGAAACCCATGACCAAGAAACTTCGTAAACCACTGTTTGAACGTTTGCAGCAGGGCTTGGAAGAAGGGATCGCCCACGTCCGGGGTGTACTGACGCTGCGGACCGTTGAGGTTCCCGAAGAGCCGCCGGA
>JANMLE010000172.1:0-1900 GCA_031372385.1 Planctomycetota bacterium
CCCGAGCAATCCCGGTTCATCGTTGCGGATGTACTCGATCAGGAACCGAGTGATCGGGTAGATGGTCAGGCCGATCGCAAATACTTCACCGTTGCGACGGCGTCGGCTGAAGTACCACGCCGTCAGTGCCGCCAGCACGAATCCGTCGATGGCACTGTAGATTTGCGTCGGATGCAGCGGCGGCGTGCAGAGGGCGTTTTCATCGAGCAGCTTGTCCTTGACCATCGCTCCAAAGGTCGCGCTATCTCGCGGAAACTGCACGGCCCACGGCAGAGACGACCCTTTCCCGTAGCAGCAGCCATTCAGAAAGCACCCGATGCGGCCGAAGCCGATGCCGAGGAAGATTGACGGCGTGATGATGTCCAGCAGGGCCAGCGGCCGGATGCGGTGGACGGCACAGAACACAAAAAACGCCACTGCCGCGGCAATCAAGCCGCCGTACAGCACGATTCCGCCGTTGGATAGGTTCACCACGGTGAAGACGAAGTCTCGTACCGACGTGACATCCTTAAACACCTCATCTCTCTTTTGGACCAGATAAAAGAGCCGCGCGCCGGCGATGCCCGACAGGAACAGGCAGAAGGCCAGATCCCAGATCTTGTCCCTGGACGCATCCGCGTCACAGGCCAAATGCTCCCGTGCGGCTCGTCGCGCGGCCATCCATCCACCACTGGCCACGGCGACGAAGAGCATGAATCCGTAACCGAAGATCGGCAACCCGTCCTGAAACGGAGGTGAGCCGTTGACCCGCAGCCAAGCCCCCAATCGAGGTGCGAGCACGATGGCCGCGGCCACAACCAGCCAACGTCCCACGGAGAAGAGGGCATTGTCCGGCAGCTTGGTTCCCTGTTGACGGATGTGTGAGACCAGCAGCCAAATCCCCTGCGCGGACCACAGCAGCAGCAGCACGCCGAAGCCGAACATCCAGACCTCGCCCAGCGGCCCGAATGACCACGGGCGGTCGAGCGGGATATGAAACAGTATCTGACGCATGGTCGCATCCTGTTTGGATGGCAGGCAAGATCAAGCCCTGGGCTCACGGCAGTTCGCCGGCACATCGGGTGGACAAACGCGCCCATCAAATCCGCCGCTGACGATCGATCCATAAAAAGAGTGACGTCAGGGGAACGCGTAGCTCGGATTCTTGATGTCAAAATCGCGGTCGCCGAGCGGGACGTTCGTCTTGATCTTGCTGTACGTGTATTCCTCGACAATCGGTGGCGCCTTGTCGGTCGCCGGTGGAAAGCCGAGCTGCTCGACCCGAATCGCCAGGCCGGTTTTCTTTTCGATCCACAGGCGCGTGATGTGGAACTTGAACTGATTCCGCTGCGTGGGATGCATCGATTCATAGGCGACGCACTCCTCACCGCTGGGGAGCTTGGCCTCGGGGTACTTCTGCGTCTTGACCTCGCCCAACTTTCCCTCCGATTCCCACTGAACGATGATCTTGTCGAGCAGGTTCTGCATGCCGATCATGGTGACCGGGTAGCGGTTGTCCGCCATCGCATCGGGGCCGGTCGGCAATAGCGACAACGTCCCCACGATCGAACGAATTCCCACCTCGTGGACGAACAAGTTGCCCTTGTTGCGGCCCTCGACAAAAATGACTTCGCGTCCCGCGCTGGGATCCAGAAACTTGAGATACACGCTGAACGGCTCGTGCCGCAGCTTGAGTTTCATCGTCGTCTTCTGCAGTTTGCGTCCGATCAGTTCCCGCTTGGTGAATTCGGCCTCGTAGTCCTTCACCCCTTTCATCGCTTCGCGCGCCTTGTAGGCTTCCTGCAGCGGCAGGTAGAGCGGATGGGCGGGATCAATCGGCGGCACCGGCAGATCTTGGGTGCTGGCGGTCGTCGTCGTCCCGGCTTCAGCCCTCGCGGTACGTGGAACTTCGTCCTTCTTG
>JANMLE010000206.1:0-12196 GCA_031372385.1 Planctomycetota bacterium
CGTTGCAGATTCAGGCCGGCAGCAAGGACGGCGTCGATCATCGCGACGGCGGAAAGCCGCTCGCCCCACAGTCGGCCGCCTACTACGACAAGCTCGGCTTGCCCAACCGTTTTCAGCATCTCATCTTCGAGGGCGGCCACGAATTCCACGACGACTCGGCTTGGGAGTTTCTGGCGAAGCATCTTTGAAACCAATGCCGGATGCCGACACCGCTCTCGGACGGCAGGCACGTCTTGGTGTGGAACGGTATCGCAGTTCGTCTTCAGCAGCAAGAGTTTGAGTGGCCAGTCGCAGTTCGGGCCGCTGACAGACACGAAGGCTTCCGATGTTCCACTGAGCATCCAGACCACACTCAGCCAAACATCTCGCGGATCGGTTCCCCGCCGGGCAACAAGGGGATGGGGCGGCCGGAGAAATCGGTCGGCGAAATGTCCGTCGGAATCCCCAGGAAGCGGTACATCGTGGCGAGCAGATCCGCAGGGCCCAGCGGGCGGTCCAACGGCAACGCACCCTTGGCATCACTCGAACCAATCACTTGGCCGTGGCGCAATCCGCCGCCAGCGAACAGTGCTGTGAAGACGTTGCCCCAGTGATCTCGGCCAGCGGTCGTGTTGATGTTCGTAGTACGCCCGAACTCGCCGAATACCTGCACCAGAACTCGGTTCAAGAGACCTCGCTGTTTGAGATCCAGAATCAGGCTCGACAAGGCCATGTCGAGATGCGGACCTTTGGTTTTCGTCCCTTCAATGCCGGGTCCGCCAACCGTTCCGTGCAGATCCCATTCAAAAAACTCGTAGTCTTTCACATTGACGAATGTCACTCCCGCTTCCACCAGCCGCCGGGCTAGCAGACAACCCTGCCCGAGCCGTGTTCGTCCGTAGCGATCGCGCAGCCGCGGATCTTCACTACTGATGTCGAATGCGCGCCGCACGGCAGGGCCGGAAATCATGTCCTGCGCTGCGGCCTGAAAGGCATCCATCGCGGCGAACTGGCCGTGCGTGTCAACATCGCGACGGTAGCGATCCAGCCCCTGCAGAATTCGCAGCCGATCATCCAGCCGGTTGGTCGTGATGCCATCGATCGGCTTTAGGTTCGGCACATGGAAATCGGGCTTGTTCGGATCGGGGATTTCCAGCGGGTCGTAGCGCGATCCCAGATAGGCACTGGTGCTGTAGTAGAAGCCATCAGGAATCGCGACGTTCGGCGGTAGGCCACGGGCGTTGGCTCCCCGATACTTGGAGATGACGGTGCCGCTGGCGGGAAATTGATTCTGTCCGAAGACCAGCTTGTCGGGATAACGTCCGGTTTGCATCCAGTGGACGCTGTGATTGTGACTGCCATCGCCATGATGAAGGGACCGAACCACCGAAAACTCATCGAAGATCGCCGCCAGTCGCGGGAAGAATTCCGTGACGCGCACACTGGGCATCACCGTTTCAATGGAATCAAACGGCCGGCACTCCAACGGAGCCAGCGGCTTGGGATCAAACGTATCCTGCTGACTCGGCCCGCCGCACAGGAAGATCTGGATCACAGCGGTGTCCCCGCGCGCGTGATCGGCCATCGCACGACGCCGGCAAAGATCGGCCAGAGTCACTCCACCAGCCGCGAGAGACCCAATCCGCAGAAACTCACGACGACCGATTCCCTGGCTGTCGGTCGAGAGGAGATTCAACATTTGGAAGAACCTGGTCTGTTCGGATCCCGCAGCCAAATCACTTGACTCCGAGCATACTTCGTCCGGACGCATTGCAACAAGATCGGTGCAACCGTCTCTGCAACGGACTCTGGCTTCGGCGGCAGCGATCAGTCGGTCGGCGCGCGTGAAATATCAGAACGAGTTCGCGGCTTCCAGGATCACGCACTGCCCCTGTCCTTGCGGAAGTTGCGGATTCGTGAGCTGTGATGCCACCCCGGATGGAGAAGGTGATGGCATGAGGATCTACGCTCTCGACCATGTTACCGTACTGTGGCGAAGTGGGTCGCCGTCTGTTGTCCACGCAGTTGACGGCTTTCGACCCAATAGTGTCAACAATCGGTGGCGGAAGAGCCTGGTGTGGCCTGCCCCAATTCCACGAAGGGCGCGGGCAGACGCGTTTTCCAGTCGTTCGCCGCTCCCCTCGAATGACTCTGCATGTGTCACATCAGTCGAGTTCGGGTCAGTCGAGCAGCGTCGCTTCGGCGGCGAGGCCCGGGCCGAAGCCGATGGCTACGAACGGTCCGTCGGCACGTGATGCCCGCAGTCGGTCGAGGATGAACAACACCGTGGCCGATGACATGTTGCCATACTGACGCAGGATCTCGCGCGAGATGTCGACGTGACTTGGGTCGAGTCGCATCGCCTCCGCAAACGCCTGCAGGATGCGTGGCCCGCCGGGATGAACGGCCCACGCGCCGATGGACTCGGGACGGTGACCGTTGTTGTCCAGCCATTCGGACAGCCAGGGAAGGAGATGTTGTGCCAGCAGTCCCGGCACGCTCGACGACAGCGTCATGCGAAAGCCGTGGTCGCCGACGCGCCAGGTCATCGCATCGCGCGAGTCTGGGAGCACGGTCGATCCGCTCGCCAGAATCCGGAGCGGTCGCTCTGCCGTGACGCGGCCGGCGTCGGCGGCCTGGATCACGCACGCGGCGGCCCCGTCGGAGAAGAGCGAGTTGGCGACGATCTGCTCGGGATTCCAACCGTATTGGTAGTGCAGGCTGCACAGTTCGACACAGCAGACCAGCACGACGGCCTTTGAATCCGCGGCGACGAACGCGCGGGCCACTCGCAACGCATTCAGCGCCGCGTGACAGCCCATGAAGCCGACCTGCGTCCTCGCCACGGTGGGCCGCAGCGGCAACTGGTCGATCAAGACGTAATCAAAGCCCGGTGCCGAGAAGCCGCTGCACGAAACCGTGACCAGATGCGTGACCCGCCGCGCCTCGACGCCGCTCCGCTGGAGCGCCTTCGTTGCGGCGTCGACCGCCAGCGGACCGGCCGCTCGCTCGAAGAACTCAAGCCGTTCGCCCGTGGTCGGCCCGGCGGGCGACTCGGAGGTGCGAGCCGTGTAAAACTCCTGCCGCTCGGCCAGCGTGCCGTCCGACCGATTCAAGATCACCAGGCGGCGAGTCTCCACACCCGACATGCGGTAGAGCGCACCGACTGACCGGGCCTGTCCGGGTTCATCGCAGCAATAGGCGACCGACGCTTCGCCGGCCAGCGTCTGGTGGATTTGATGGTGAGGCACCGCCGTCCCGATTCCGACCATCACGACATCCATTCGCGCACCAACCTTCCTTGTACTCGAAGACGGTTCAAAATCTCTGTCAGGTGACTTCGCCGAAGTTGGCGAAGTGGTTTTCAGCGAAGTCCGCCCACAGTCCTTCGTGCCGTCAACCTTGACCGAATCGCGAGGGGAGAGGATGAGCGGTTTTGAAATGCGCTCTTGCCGAACCGGCTCCGACCCATTGCGGCGCGAACCAGAACATGGAACATACTGCCGCCGGTTGTGACCGACCGGGTCGCATCCTATCGAGTTGGCCTCGATCGGACCCGAACTTTCGCACCACGATACGCCACGATGGCGAGATCGACCCTCAACCCGGAGTACCACCCTTGTTTCAATTCCGCTGGCTGGCCGAGCGAGTCTGCGAACCGGAAGTCATGGACGATCCGGCGCTCGACCGTCTGCGACACTTCGCCGCGCTGCGCGGATTGGCCCGGCTGAACGGCCTCAGTGCCAGCGCGGGCATCGTCTGGAAGCCGATAGCGCAACTGGCCAGGCAACTGAAGGTCAACCGGCTGCGCGTGCTCGATGTCGCGACCGGTGCCGGGGATCTGCCGCTCCGGCTGTGGCGCAAGGCGCGTCGAGCCAATCTGCAACTCGATCTGCACGGAGTCGATATCAGTCCGCAGGCCCTGGACTTCGCCCGACAGCGCGCCGACGCCGAGGGAGCCGTGATCGAATTCAGTCAGTTCGACGTCCTCAATGGCGAGTTGCCGCGCGGCTACGACGTGGTCATCTCGTCCCTGTTCTTCCACCACTTGGACAATCAGCGAGCCGCCGCGCTGCTGCGCGGAATGGCCGACGCGGCGAACCATCTCGTGCTGGTCAACGACCTGCGGCGCAGCGTGGGAGGCTGGCTGCTGGCACATGCGGCGGCGCGGCTGTTCACGGCGTCTGATGTCGTTCACACCGACGCGCCCCTCAGCGTGAAAGCCGCACTGACGATGCACAAGATGCGCGAACTGGCAACCGGCATCGGCTTGGATGGAGCCACGGTCCAGCGACGCTGGCCCTGTCGGTTTCTGCTCACGTGGCGACGACTCCAACCATCGGGGTGAGCCGGGTGCCGTAAGGCCCCGGATCCGCGACGAAGAATTCGGGGCCTTACGGCACCGTGCTCACCGAGACTGACACGTTCTGAAACGCGCTCTGCCAAAACTCACGACACCGGCACCGCGTCGTCGATCACGAGTCGGGTCTTGCCGCTCAGGCGGGCTCCCCAGGTCAGCAGGCCGGGCCAGCGACGCAGGAAGGGAACGGTCGCGACCACCAGGCTGGGGCGCATCCCCCAGTGAGCGACTGCGGCGGCGGCTCGGATGCGCGGGGCGAAGCAGCGCCGCCATTCGGCTTGATAGAGGCGACCGACGTCATCGGCGACGCGTCGATCGTGCAATTGCGTTCGTGTGGCGATCAGTCGACGAGTCAGCAGCCACGCCGATTGCACCGCCATACTGATCCCCTCGGCCACGACCGGGTGAGCCTCACCCGCCGCATTCCCCACAACGAAGATGCCGTCGCGATAACACGGGCGGAGGCCGGGGCGAATGGGGCCGGCCGATAACCAGGGTTCGTCTCGAATCGCCCGGTCGAGCGCGGGCCGCAGCACCGGGCACGAGTCGAGAATGTGTTGCAGCACCGCCTCACCGGCCGTTTCCCCGTCGGCACGCCGCAACCGTTCGAGCCGTCCACGGCGTAGGCAACACGACAGGCTTACCTGGCCGTGATCGCAATGGACCATGCCGCCGTATCCGTCGGCGAAACTCAAGAGCGGCATCAATCCCGGTGGCAACGCTGCTTCGCGAAAGTGAGCCTTGAACGCCAGCAGGTCATTTGGGTGCGAGGCGACTTGCTGCGGCTGTGTCACCAACGAACCCAGTTCCCAGGAACCATGAGCGGCGATCACGAGTCCGACCCGCAATTCGGACGACTGCCGCGTTTCTTGTGACTCGATGCGACAGATGTATCCGTCGCCCTCGCGAGTCAGTTCCGCACAGCGCCACGGTTGCCGCACGTCCACGCCCCGACTCGCCGCGCGAGCCAGCAGCAGCGAATCGAGATGCTCGCGCGACAGCGCCCGTCCCCACAGCCCGTCGCCCGACGACTCATCACCTGACAGACGAGCACGCAAAGGCGGCCTCGGCAAGTCGGCCTGCACGCTGGTCCCGCCGACAAAAATCGCGGTCCGCGTCACGGGAGGCCCGGCCATCTCGGCGAATGCCTCCGCCAACCCGAGCATTTTAAGCAACGGCCAATTCGTCGCCGACAGATACTCGCCACAAACCTTCCGCCGCGGAAAGACCTTGCGCTCGACGAGCACCACCGACCACCCGGCCTCAGCCAGCAGCAACGCCGCCGTCGCTCCCCCCGGCCCACCCCCGATCACCAGCGCATCGAACGTATTCGCCGGCGTGGTCAATATCGTCCTCCATTCCCCACGTCAGTCACCCTCGTGCCTCGGGGTCCCTGCTGTGAGGTCTCTTCTCGCGTGTTGCGCTGACCTTGCCTATCCAAGATTATTCATGGAGTGCCAAATGAAAGAGCCTCGTGGAGTGTTGAAGTTGTTGTTGGAACGCAACTTTGACGCTGTCACGGAGGCTTGAGATGAGTTTACAGGGCGTGTCGGGGATTTGCCTACGAGTTTTGGGTCTTGAGGCCGGTTCAAATCGAGGTATCGGAGGTACCGCTCAGCAGCAATGCCGGGTTGTTGCCGATGCGGCAGTTTGACAAGCGCCGCTGGTTCACCGGGCGGTTGGCGGCGGCGAACACATGGAACAGCAGATTCGCGCCGTCGCCGCCGCGACTGGACGAGGAATAACCCAGTTCATCAATGATCAGCAGATTCGTGCGATCCAGTTGAGTCAGCAGTCAGTCGATCTGGTACGCCTGCTGACTCGTTTCCTTCAAGTTCACCTGAGTGACGGCTGTGAAGAAGCGGACTTTGTGTCCTTGAGCGCACACGGCCATTCCCAACGCCGCCGCCAGGTGTGCCGTGCCGGTCCCGCGGGAACCGACGAGCAGGTTGTTCTCGCGCCGGTTGAGATGATCGCCATTGACGAGTTGCAGACACAGTGGCTTGTTGATGTTGAGGCAGGCCGGGAAGTCGAACTCATCGAGCAGCGTGGGGGCGGGGAAATAGGCCGCTTTGAGCCGCCGCTAGCCGGCCTTGTGTGCTCGTTCGATCAGCTCCAACTCGCAGAGTTGCAAGAGATACGCCAGACGATCGACATTGTTCGCGGCTGAACGCTCGGCGATCCGCCGCCGCACACCGCCCAAGTCCTCAAAGGTACGGCGATGTCCCTCCAGTAACGTCTCGGTACATTCCCAAGGAAACGTCCGGATGAAGATGGCTCCAGAGAAGGGGAGCGTCAGCACGAACCACGCGACCTTCGTCTCTTGGCCTGCCAGTCGGATCGGACATCGGAAGCGACGCGGCACAGTCGATCCAACGTGGCCGCGCGGTTCATGGTGCTGGCCGATCACTTGAGCAAATTCGGTGTTGGTCCGGTTTCAAATCGTTTCGGATGACATGAACGAGAATGGCAAATCGAGAGCCACAGTCCCGAGAACACTTGGCCCTCGTTGGCCTGAATAGCGTTTTGCCCGAGCCTTCACCTGCCACCTGCTGCGGTTCGTGCTGGCTCGCGAACTCGGCCCCGCCGACTCAATGATGATCGACGCGGCCGTCGACAAGACGGAGCACGAGAAATTCAAACTGAAATCGCTGATCAAGAAAGTTAGGTTCAGCGCGAGTGCTTCACTCAAAATGGATTGACGTCCTCGTACTTCCCAGAGTCGCTCCAGACGGGTCAGGTCACGGAGGCGGCAGAAGCGTTGACGCAATAGAATCGCCGGCCGTGCCTGCCCCGCGAACAACCTCACTATCTGGCTCGATGTCGGAGTGCTGGATGACGATTTATGGAACCGCGTTGCTGTCGATCTGCCTGCTGGTGGGCGTTTCAGCGGGAACGGTCTTGGGAAAACTTGCCGGAGTCGAAGCGGACATCGGCGGTGTTGGCATTGCGATGCTGCTGCTGATTCTCAGCACGGATTGGTTGCAGCGCACCGGGCGAATGAGGCCGCCGACGGAATCGGGCGTCGCATTTTGGGGATCGATCTACATCCCGATCGTCGTGGCGATGGCGGCCAGTCAGAACGTGCTCGCAGCGGTGAAAGGTGGAGCCGTGGCAGTCGCGGCCGGAATCGCTGTCGTCGTCGACTCCTTTGGTCTCGTCGGAGTGTTGGCTCGATGCGGGCGACCGGACGGAACATCAGATCGGGAGAGCGAATGATGCTGGATGCCATCGAAGCGGGCGCTGTGAAGTACTCGTTGCTGACGGCGTTTGGTGTCGTCGGTGTGATGGTCTGGGTTTCGTATCAGATGTCCGAAAAGCTGACGCGCGGACGGCTGCATGGGTCGGCGATCGCCATTTTGATGGGACTTGTGCTCGCGGTGGTCGGTGGTCTCAAGACCGGCGGGAAGCAAGGGATCGCGGACATCCCGCTGTTCTCGGGAATCGGACTCATGGGCGGAGCCATGCTGCGCGATCTGGCCATTGTTGCCACGGCGTTCGGCGTCCGCATGGAAGAGTTCCGCAAGGGGGGTGTCATCGGAGCGGTCTCGTTGGCGCTCGGCTTGCTGATGTCGTTTCTGGTCGGTGGTCTGACCGCGTTCGCGTTTGGGTATCGAGACGCGAAGACGATCACCACGATCGGAGCGGGCGCGGCGACGTACATTGTCGGCCCCGTGACCGGCGCGGCGATCGGAGCCAGTTCCGAAGTCATCGCACTGAGCGTCGCGGCGGGACTGGTGAAAGCGATCCTCGTGATGACGACGACTCCGTTTGTGGCCCGCTTCACCGGGCTGAACAACCCGCGCGCGGCGATGATCTTTGGCGGTCTGATGGGGACGAACAGCGGCGTCATGGCGGGGCTGACAGCGACCGATCCGAAGCTCGTACCGTATGGTGCAATGACTGCGACGTTCTATACGGGACTGGGCTGCGTGCTGGGTCCATCGGTCGTCTACATGACGGTGCGGGCATTGGTCGAGTGACGGTTCGCGGCATTTGGGCAATGGGATTGATGAGACGAAGGGGACAAATGATGCACTTACCGCAGATGGCTCGCGCTGCGTCGCACGGAGACGCTGTTGCGCTGCGAACTGAAACGGGAACACATTCCTATCGCGATTTGCTCGAACGCTCGCGTGGGTTGGCAATTGCTTTGCTAGGCAACCGCGACGACCTGCGTGAAGCGCGAGTCGCACTGCTCGTACCGCCGGGGTTGGAGTACGTCGCGGCTCAGTGGGGCATTTGGCGAGCGGGTGGTGTCAAGATTCCGCTGTGCCTCTCGGCGACGGAACCCGAATGGGAATACTCGCTGACCGACTCTGATGCGGAGATCGTCATCACCACCACGGAGCTTGCCACGAAGATCGGTCCACTCTGCCAGCGGTTGGGACGCCGTATGTTGGTCGTGAGCGACGTCATGACGGTCGCTCCGCGCGATCTGCCCGTCGTCACGCCCGATCGCCGTGCGATGATCCTCTACACGAGCGGCACGACGAGTCAGCCGAAAGGGGTCGTGACGACTCATGCCAACATTCAGGCTCAGATTGAATGCCTAGTTGCCGCCTGGGAGTGGTCGGCGACCGATCGCATCCCGCTGTTCCTGCCACTGCATCACATTCATGGCATCATCAACGTGTTGTCCTGCGGATTGTGGAGCGGAGCACAGATCGAAACCTTCTCGAAGTTCGATGCGACGACGCTGCTCGAACGCGTCCGTGCCGACGCCTACACCGTCTTCATGGCCGTGCCGACGATTTATGTGAAACTGATCCAAGCGTTGCAGTCCGCGACCAGCTCCGATCGAGCCGCGTATTGCTCGGGCTTTGGTCGAATGCGATTGATGGTCTCGGGGTCGGCGGCCTTGCCCAGCAGCGTGCATGAAGAATGGTTTCAGCTCACCGGTCAAAAGCTCCTCGAACGATATGGCATGACCGAGATTGGAATGGCGCTGTCGAATGCGTATCGCGGCGAGCGGCGTCCCGGAGCGGTCGGAGTTCCACTGCCGGAGGTCGAGGTGCGTCTGAAGTCCGAGTCCGGCCAACTCATCAGCAGCGAAAACGAACCGGGCGAGATTCAGGTGCGTGGCCCCAGCGTCTTTGGCGAGTACTGGAACCGCCCGGAGATCACCACCGAATCCTTCGACGACGGTTGGTTCCGCACGGGTGACATGGCGGTGATCGAAGCCGGCTACTACCGCATCATGGGGCGACTGTCCGTCGATATCATCAAGAGCGGCGGTTACAAGCTGTCGGCCCTCGAAATCGACGCGACCTTGCTGGAGCACCCTTTGATCTGCGAATGCACCGTGATCGGCATTCCCGATGACACTTGGGGTGAAGCGGTCGCCGCCGCCGTCGTGCTCAAGGACGGAGCATCGCTCGACATCGACTCGCTGCGTGCTTGGTGCCGCGAGCGTCTGTCCGTCTACAAGATCCCCAAGCAACTGCTCGTGGTCGACGCCTTACCGCGCAACGCGATGGGCAAAGTCAAGAAACCAGCCGTTCGCCAATTGTTCGGCTGCCAGTCACCGTGACGTCTTGTCGGGGAAAATCTGGTCGTTCATTCCACAATTCGTTCTGCCTGGAGAAGTCGCCGGCAAGGCGGCCACGTGGAGTGGGGCGATGCCGCTGGAGGTAACGGTGCCGTCTGTGTGCAGGATCAGTTCGCGGCGGGGAACTCGTTGTACGTCATTGAGAGTGTACCCTCGTTGACAGCAGGTGAATCGTTTGATTGGACGAGCCGAGTAGCGTATGGCCGACGGGTCGCGTGGAGACGTAACGGCCAGCGATGAGGACATCGATCAGCGGCAGAATCGCCGGACCAAGCGGTTGTTGTTGAATCTCGGCGAAGGTATGCCGCTGAAGACCAGTACGCTGAGACCGCTTTCGGACAGTTGCCGGAGCAGGTCGAGCAACGCCGTCGGCTGTTGAAAGGGTTCGCCACCCGAAAGGCTGATGCCTTCGATCGCGGGACTCAGGCTGTGGAGTTCGGCGGCGAGGGCGGACGTGTCGGTGATGGTTCCAGCGTCCGGAGTATGAGTCCCCGGATTGAAGCAATGGGGACAACCGAGCGAGCAGTCTTGAAACCAAACAACGGCCCGGCAGCTCGGGTTTGGCCGGCAGCAGTGGGACCGAACCTCCCCTTCAAGCAACATTTCACCCGCCAATGACCGTTGATGGCTAAACAAAATCAAAGCCCCCGGCCGCGGGTGTTCCGCAGCCGGGGGAGCATTCAAATCTTGGGCACTGATCACGTCACTTCCACGTAACCCTTCCCGGTCTTTTCCCGAACGAGCTTCTCGGTGTGCGCCGTGGCCGCCTGCGCCGACTCCAGCGTCTTGAACGAGGTTTGCCCGGTCGAGCCGATGCGGCCGTAGGCGACGTAAACGTCGGAGCCCTGGACGCGGACTTCCCAGAACTTGCTGCTGTTGCCCCCGACGAACTCAAAGCGTCTCTTCGCCGGAGTGACCGTTGTGGTGGGTGTGGACATGGAGACAGCGCCTTTCCTGGGGGAGGATGAATGGATGGTGGCGGGTGTGGCCGGTTCGTCACGGCGGACACCCACGAACACCGGGAACCGGGGCACGCCGCCGTCTGTCAATTCCTGATACTTCACGGTGACTGTCTGACCAATGGCGGGCGGCAGGTGTCGCTGGGCGTCTGACAGACCCGTGCCGCAGGCGAAGCGAATCCCGTTGGGGAGTTGCACGAGCAGCGCCCCGAGACGGCCTTGGTGACGCCCCCTTCCTGGTTCGTGGCCGATGATGACCGCTTCGCAGTCGTGGAACGATTTGACCTTGAGCAGGCTATCTGAGCGTCGAGGTTCATAGAGCGACCCCGGTTGCCGCAACATGACTCCTTCGCCACCGAGTTTTTCGATGCGGGCGAGTTCACCGGACAGGTGATCCCGGTTGCGACACGCGGTTTGCGCGAGGGCCAAGGCAAACGGTGGCTGTCCGGCCCCCAGCCATTCGGCCACGGCCGCCATTCGCCGCTCGAACGGTTCCGCAATGGCCGGGGCATCAAACACCAAGTACCGCACCTCCCGCCACAGATCCGCCGCATCGCCGCGACGCACAATCGAAACGGTGCGCTGAAACTGCTTGCGGCCGACCCACAGTCCGCCATCCAGCGGCGTGTCGGGCAACCCCAGGGTGAACCAATCGGGAGCGTGATAGACGTTGCCGTTGCGGGACAGGAATTGCTTGCCATCCCACCAGGCCCGGACGCCATCCAGCTTTTCGCTGAGCCACCAGCCGCGGGGATCGGTGTCGGGATTCCAGGGCTCGGCCAGCAGCAATGGCGGAGCAACCGCAGTTCTCTTCGCCGTGGTTGATGGGCGGGAAACCAGATTGCCGAGTCGGGCCATTTCGACGGCCTCACCCCGGTATCGGTGCAGGTGCTTGCACGTGCGCTGGTCGATGGGGAGCGACTGGTTGCGCCACGCGGGGCACGAACACGAGTACACCCCGCCGACATTCTTGAGCTGATACGGTTTCGATCCCGAGCCCCAGACTTCGGCGGTCTGGCCGTCGAGCAGATCGGGCATGAAAGCCTCCTTTCTGACGGGAATGAATTTGGAAAGAAACTCACCGCCTACCCGGTCCACCGCGCGCAGCGGTCGCGATAACCACACGTGGGGCAGTTCATCGCGTTGGGAACGGGATAGAAGACGCCGGTTTGGATCCCCGCCCAGACGCGGCGGATGAGTTGGCGAATGCGTTCGATGCGCAGCGGATCGGCGGGGACGGGTTGAATCTCCACTTCGGGCTGCTTGGTCTTAGTGATGACCGCGAACTGGAGCTTGATCGGCTTGTCGGCAAATTGTTGGACCAGTTCGTGGTAGACGATCAGTTGC
>JANMLE010000213.1:0-1639 GCA_031372385.1 Planctomycetota bacterium
CCCCTCACCCTATCCCTCTCCCCCGAAGACGGGGGAGAGGGGACAAGAAATGCATTCGTCTGTCTTTGCTACCGACTTCCTTTGCTTCCTGCTGACTTAGCTACCCACTGCCCACCATCCACTACCCACTTCATGCTACGGCAGGCCGTTGACTTTGCGGATCACCCACTCCGTGGTCATCAGTGCGAACAGCAGGACGAGCCACGGCCAGCGGTCCCAGAGCGGCTTTTCCTCGTAAAGAGACACATTGCCGTCGTAGGTCTTGAACATCTTGGGCAGGTTGTGCAACTGGTCCGGAAGAAACAGCCGGCCGCCGCTGACGTCCGCGATCTGTGTCAGCAGATCCCGATTGGCGGAGAGTTCGCTCAACTCCTGGCTTGGACGATCGTGAACATACAGCGAGGCTTCCACCGGCTTCGCGCCGAGGTCCGCGTTGTCCGTCGTCAGGGCCACGCGGTATTCACCGGCGGGCAACGAGACCGCCTTGCCCTCGTGCAGCAGCGGATTCGACGCCGACGGGGCCAGATCGATCTTGGTGAACGACTTCCCCGGCGGATCTCCGGTGCGGAAGAATTCGGCGTGCGCTTTCAGCTTGGGAAACTTCTGCAGAAACGGGGCCATCCAACGGGCGCGGAGAATGGCATCGTGACCGAGTTCGATGTCGGGCCGCTCGGGACCGAAGCGGACGAATTCATTTCCCGACGAGACTTTGTTGGCCGCGGCCCAACGCGCCAGTTGTCCCCAGTAACGATGGTGGTGCGAATCACCGACCCGCAGACGCCAACGCCACGTTCCGTCGAAGCCCATCCACAGCACCTGTCCCGACCCCAGATGCTGATGCACGATCACTGCGTACTTGCGGTCCGCTGCCAGGGGATCGGCGATCTCAGGGGGCAGGACGGTCGTGGCCCAGACGGTCGCACCGGGCTTCGGGGTTCCCAGCATGGCCCACATCTGTCCCGGCAATCCCTTCCAGATCCGCTGGTTCTCCAAGGGATCGGGTGCGAACTGAAACATCGCTTGCTGCTCGCCGTCGATGGTCAATTGAATCGGCAGCCCGCGCGACGATGGCGGCGCTTCACCCGATTGATTCGTCAGGTTGATTTGGCGCACGTTCGTCAGCGGCAGCAACTGGTCGAGAACCGGCGATCGAAACGCCTGCGGCATCGAACGCTTGCCGGCCGAGATCACCAGCGTTCCTCCGTCCGACACGAACGCATGGAGCAACTGCAGCAGCTTGTCATTCAAGTGCTGCGGCGACACGTCGCCCAGGATCACCAGGTCGACGTTCGCAAACGGTGACTTCGCCGGATCGGTCGCGTCGGCCGGCAGATCCACCTGTTGCGGAAAGAACGGCTCGGGCAACACACCGAGATACGGCTGCTGGAACAACACCCGCTTCAGATCCACCCGTTCATCGCGCGACATCGCCGCGTCGAGATATCGGAATTCCCACCGCGCGTCCCCTTCCAAGACGAACACCTTCGCGCGGTCATCGACCACGGTGAAGGCGAACGTGCGGCTGTTGTTGTCATCGCGCGTTTCCCCTTCCAACACGGGTGTTCTGACGATGAACGCCTTGCGGCCGACCTCCATCGCGTCCAAGTCGAATTCCACATTCGCCGACGGCCCGGTCACC
>JANMLE010000218.1:0-1243 GCA_031372385.1 Planctomycetota bacterium
GCAACTGAGTCTGCAACGACTCGGGCAACTTCAGACCGTTGGAACCGGCATTCGGCTGTTCGACGCTCATTTCGCTGACTCCCCACGAGAAACCCAAACCCTGACGACTCGACCGATGCGGAAGTGACCCCTCCGTGCGGCCCCGGCCGCTCCGCGGCATCAACTCGAAGGCAACAACTCATCCCAACGAGAGATCTCGACCACATGGACCGCCAGATCTTCCAGCCGCTCAACATCAGTGATGGATTCAATGGCCGCCAGCACTCCGGGTGGCGGGGAGCCCAAACGCCGCGCGCCGATCCGCAACAACATCGCGCGAGTCGCTTCCGTCCGGCCTTCGACCTGGCCTTCCATCCGGCCTTCCATCCGGCCTTCGGCACGGCCCTTGGTGAGCGCGTAGTTCAGGCGCGACCTTTCGTCGCGGGCCTGCTTGATGCGGGCTTCATACAGTTCCCGTTCGTGGTCGTTCTGGGAGAGCATGGTCAGAGTCCCCGTCGCCTGCCGGATCTCCGGAATGGCCAGCGCGGCAGGCAGACGCGCGGCATCCAACTCGTCACCGTGTTGCAGAAAATACGTCCAGCGTTCGATGTCCTCGTGCAACTCATCAAGCTTCCGGACGAACTTGGGCAGTTCAATCACATGCAGCGTCAGATGGTCGCTGAACCGGACTCCCTGTCGCAGGTCAACCAATTCGTAGCGGCCATGATAGCCGGGCGCGTCGGGAAACAGCACCTCGTTTGCGAAGCAGACCACAATTATCGGCCGCAACTGGGTGTAGTCCTGACCCCCGGCCAGTTGCTGGGAATAGTGCCTCGCGCCGTAATACAGCAGTCGCTCGGGGAAGGCGGCGTGCGAGTAGAGTTGCATTTCGACGAGGTATTCACGGCCCTGTTCGTCACACGCCTTGATGTCGAGGATCGCCAGGCGGTCGTCGATGGCATCCTTTTGGCTGAACGGATTCAGAATCCAGACCTCGCGCATCGGCCGCGGCAGCCAGTCCTTCAGGACCGCGTTCAGCAGATGGCACAGCACCGCGCGGCTGTCCTCGCTGCCGAAGACCCGCTTGAAGGCGTAGTCCACCTTCGGGTCAATCCCCGATCCCATGCCAATGTCCCTCAGACTGCCGAAGGACACGAACAGTGCGAAGTGAGAAGTGATCCGTGCAAAGTGACTGGCCGAGAGAGCCGCGCATTGCGTCTTTCTTTCAATTTGCACTTTGCACTGATCACTTCTCACTTCGCAC
>JANMLE010000221.1:0-1148 GCA_031372385.1 Planctomycetota bacterium
CAAGAAGCTGATCCCGCTGGCCGCGTCGCTGGGTCAGATGATCCTGTTCGAAAACGTCTGGAACCAGATGCACTACGACCACGACAAACCGCCGGAACAGATGCCGGACCGGTTCATCCAGTTCGTCGACAGCTTCAACAGCCCGTGGGTCGGGATGTACTACGACATCGGCAACCACTGGAAGTACGGCCAACCACGCGACTGGCTGAAGGCGTTCGGCCGCCGCGCCGTCAAGCTGGACGTGAAGGGCTTCAGCCGGGCGAAGAACAAGTTCGTCGACATCACCTCTGAAGAAGACGACCTGCCGTGGGGCGAGGTCCAGAAGGGCCTCGACGAAATCGGCTTCACCGGCTGGACCACAGCCGAAGTCGGCGGCGGCGGCCTCGAACGCCTGACGCTCGTCCGCCAGCAGATGCAGAAGGCGCTCGGATTGGCATGACAGGGGTTTCAGCCAATTGTGTCGAAGCCAGCGGTGATACTGCTCGTCGGTCGCGAGAGGAATGACAGCCTGTTGAAAAACGTGGGGTACGCTTCCAGCGTGCCCGAATCCCGCGAACAAGAGCACGTTGAAAACGTGCTCCACGTCCGTTTTCAATGGGTTGCCAACGAGGGATGCGCCGTCGGATGCGTCTACGGAATCGGTCACGGCGGGCTACTTCTTGGGTGACTCCAACGCAAAGTCGGTCGGCTTGTTGCTGGCGGCGACTGTGGCCTTCAGGTCACTCTGGGCGTTGTAGCGCGCCGGAACGCGTTCCTCGATGAGATCGATCTTCGGGCTGTTCGGATCACCTTCGTAGGCGACCTTTTGGCCGACGACCTGCGGTGCCCGGATCTCGACCCGCTTGTCTCCGAGGGGAACTTCCGCCCGGTAGGTTCCGTTGGTGACCTTCGCGCCGGCGGGAACGCCGATGCCATCCTTCGGCAGGAAGTTGATGGAGCCCTCGGAAAGAGGCGTTCCGTCCAGCGTGACCTTTCCGGTCACGACGGCCGTTTGCGGACCGGTGGCACGTCCGCATCCCACCAGGGTCACGGCGACAACGAACAGCATGGCCGGCAGACGAAGACGCAACATGGGATCACGGTCTCTTGAAAGGTTTGGAAGCTTGTTGAAAAGGGACGTGGAGCACGTTTGCAACGTGCTTTGGCCA
>JANMLE010000227.1:0-1355 GCA_031372385.1 Planctomycetota bacterium
GTCCGGTGAAAATAGATCGTGCGGAACAGGTTCGCCCGTGTTTCGATGAAGTTGATCAGCGTCGGCAGGCCGCGCGAATGAATCGTCAGTCCGGCCGCCGTGAAGAACGTATAGTGCAGGATGCGGTTCAGATCAAACGCCTTCGTGTTGTAGCCCGACATGTAGGCGTCGCGCAGCACGAAGTCCATGTTGTCGACGGTGTAGATCCCGCTGAACAACGAACGCAATTTGCGGAGCCAGTCGGGATGCCCCTCCTCCGCCGCCGAATGTTGCTTCGGTCGGCGGATCAGCCATGACACCTGCTGCGGATCGAGTTCCTCCAACGGCTGCAACCGGCCATTCGGATTGCGGCGGATGCGGCGCAGCAGGTCGCCCAGTTCCTGCTCGATGATCACACCGCCGATGTCCTCGTGGGTGATGTCGAACTGGTGCAGGAAATGTTCGTCGAAGAAATGCCCGAACGGTCCGTGGCCCACGTCATGCAGCAACGCCGCCATCCGCAGCAGACTTTCGACATACGCGCGCGACGGCACATTGCGGCAGGAATCGGCGAGTGAATCGTACCAGTGGTTGATCGCCACCGACGCCAGGTGCATGGCCCCGAGGATGTGCTGAAACCGCGTGTGCTCGGCCGACGGAAAGACCCACCAGGCGGTTTGCAACTGGTGAATCTGCCGCATCCGCTGGACCCAGGGATGGTCGATCACATCCTGTTCGGCGGCCTCGCCGACGGGCAGCCCCGATCTGGCGATGAAGGGGATGTACCCGTGAATCGGATCGTGTGACAGGCTCTCGTTGGCAAAATCGCGGGACATCAGCGGACCTCAATCCAGTCAAACAAATCGGTCTGTGCCACAGGATAACGGAGCCGCGCGAATGCAGACAGGGGACGTTGTGAATGCGAGCGAGGAGACGTCCTGCTGGCCAGCCAACCATCTTTCGTGGGTTCGTATCGTTTAAGCCTGAGCCAACGGCGAAGGCGGAGCGGGCAGAGACGTCCGTCTGCGCTGGAACGGTCGGGACACGTATGGGGCGCTGACCCCCGATGCCTTCGCCGTTGGCTCAGGGTTAAACGACAGACCTCCACATTCTCCAGTCGGTCACGCACTACGTGCCGCAGAGATCGGGATGACAGTGCCATTCGTGGGCGATGTTCTGCATCAGCACGGCGCAGTCGAATTCGATCGAACCCTTTGGAAAGTTCTGCTCGTTGTCAAAGAAGCTCGACTGAACCTCGTCGACGTCCAACGGCTGCAGCAACCAGTTTCGGCAGCGCAGTTCCATCCCCTGGAACCGCCGGACATCGGCGCAGTCCGAGTAACCGAGCGACCCGGTCTCAAAGAACTGCGACGCTT
>JANMLE010000230.1:0-2031 GCA_031372385.1 Planctomycetota bacterium
GGATGGCCGCGAACCCGAACAGCTACAACCCGCAAGCTTGGAACGGGGGCGGTCAGGGGGGATTCGGCGGCGGCCAATTCGGCGGCGCGAACTTTGGTAACTCGAACTTCGGTGGTCTGCCCCCGCTAATTACGGGAGCCAATGGCCCCCTCTCGTACGAATTCATCGGCCTCGCGAACACCAATACCACTGGACGGCCCGTGAGCAACGATCCCCAGAGCCCGGACGGAGGTCGAGTTCACTTTCTGGACCGCGATCTTGCAGTCCCCATGGAAGGGATGGTCAATCAGTTTGCGGCGGCTGAGCGAGCGAATGCCGGTTGGGGCATGGCTCAAGGAGACGGAGTGCAGGGAGCAAACGTCGGTGGTTCGGCCGGTTGGACCCAGACAGGCGGTTTGTCGCTGGGATTCGAATTGCCGACCACCGGCAAGAAGCTCGTCTTTTCGAAGGCGGGGGGAGATCCCAAGCTGGCGTTGGCCGTGCGACCGCAGGAGTCGATCCGCTGGGGACTGAACCTCGTCTGGTCCGCCGTCTGGCTGGCGATCGGCGTGGGAATCGTTCTGGCCGTCCACAGCGCCTCGGTCATCCGACGCCTGTCACACCAGTTGCCGGTGGCCGCGGCCGCGCTGGGAGTGCTGGGGTTCATCGTTCTCCCCAGCCCGCTCGGCGGATGCGCGTTCGCCACCTTCGTGATCGCGTCACTGATCGTCGCGTGGATCAACCGCAACGCCGTGAAGCCGGCGTGACAGCCCGGCATCGCAGCTTCGCCTCATCATTCGCGCTGCTTTTGATTCGCGCGGACCAAATCGATTTCCGCGCGAATCAAAAGGAGCGCGAATGATGAGAGCTGCGGAACGGGAGCCGACAAACAACGGTCGCTTCGCGGCGGGCAAATTTCTGACGTGGTTGCCGCACAGCCCAGCCCGGATGATTCACCACGGAAAACACGGAACTTCACGGAAGGGAACAAGTGTAAGACGTTGCATGAACGCGCCTTCCCTTGCTCAACAAACGCAGCGCAAAACGTCGACTTGTTGCAACTCTTCCACTTCCGTGAGATTCCGTGTTTTCCGTGGTTCCTCATGATTTGTCCGGGCCAGGACGCTGCGATCTTCAACAGGCGTCGCCTCGCGTGCGCGAACTGAACTGACACTGAAACGCGCGCCCGGATAGACTTCTCCGGCGAACCTCTTGAGCTGGATTGAGTCTCTCAGCCGTTCGATTGGTCCGTGGTCGCGCCCGGCCACCGTGTCGGCCGTAGCGTCGGCCGTTGAGTCACAGTGGTTCTCCTACGCCGTGGAATGCCCCATGCCAGATCCCGTCTCACCCCGTTTCAGTCAGCGGTCCCACTGGGCCAGGGATCAGGCGATCAGTTTCCTGATGCAGCAGGCGGTCGAGAACCGCGATGTGATCTCACTGGCCGCGGGGTTGGTCGACGAGGCGAGTCTGCCGGTCGCCGAATGCCGGCAGTCACTCGATGGCCTGTTCGCCGACGAGGCGCGGGCGCGGCAGGCTCTGCAGTACGGCACCACGGCCGGTGCCGATGGGCTCCGCGAGCAGTTGCGGATTCATCTGGCGCGGCAGGAGCATTGTTCGGTCGGCGAATTGGGTGTCGATGCCAACCGGTTTGTGCTGACCACCGGATCACAGCAGTTGCTGTCGCTGGTCGCCGATGCGCTGTTCGATCCCGGTGACATCTGTCTGGTCGCCGCACCGACCTATTTCGTGTTTCTCGGGGTGCTCAACGGAGTCGGTGCGCGGGCGATCGCCGTCGACACCGACGAGCACGGTATGCAGACCGACGCCCTCGAAGCGGAGTTGGCGCGACTGGACGCCGCCGGTGAACTCCCCCGCGTGAAGCTGATCTATCTGGTCAGCTACTACGAGAATCCCAGCGGTGTCAGCCTCGCAACCCAGCGGCGTCGCGAAGTCGTCGACATCGCCCGCCGGTGGTCGAAGCACCAGCGGCTTTTCGTGCTTGAAGACGCCGCCTATCGCGAACTGCGCTACGACGGCGAGGAACAGCCGAGC
>JANMLE010000261.1:0-9107 GCA_031372385.1 Planctomycetota bacterium
GTTGGGGCAGGGGGTCGATGCCTGCTTTCGGCAGCAACCGGCGAACCTGTTGCAGGTGGACGGTTCCGGTTGGACCAACAGTCTGCTGATTCGATCGGTGACGTTCCTGGGGGCGGGGATCTACGAAGAGTTCCTGTTCCGGCTCTGCCTGATTCCCGTGACCTACGCGGGCTTTCGCGCGCTGCTGCTTCCGCACCGCTGGTCGGTTGGGGCGACGGTCGTGTTGACCAGCGTGGTGTTTTCACTGGCCCACTATCTGGGGACGCCGGACCAGGGCTACTCGTTGTCGCTGCTGGCCGATGCCGTGACGCGCGTGCAGTCGACGCGCGCGCTGTGGTTCGGTTTCGCCTTTCGCACGCTGGCCGGAATGTTCTTCGCCGCGCTCTTCTTTCTGCGCGGCTTCGGCATCACCGTCGGCGCCCACGCGGCGTATGACGTGATCGTCGGCGCGGTGCTGATCACCGAGCTGTGACACCAACCGGTGAAGCAAGAGATTGACCACAGATTGCGGTCGAGAGGCTGCGTCGTTTAACCGCGTGGGCATCGCCCCGCGCGTATAGAGCATGAATCGTCGCTCACACGGGCGGGGCGATGCCCACGCGGTCAAACGAGCGATCGAGACTGACATGCCCTATGCGAGCTGCCTATGCAAGCCGTCGTTTCAGCGCGTCGCCAATCTGACGGATCGCGTCCAGCGCGGAGTCGAATTGATCGACGCGCTTGATGAAGGCGTGAATCAGTCCGTCGTAGCGGTGCATCTCCACGTTCACCCCTGCGGCCCGCAGTGCGGCACCGTACGCTTCGCCCTCGTCGCGCAGCGGATCGAATTCGGCGGTCAGGATCAGGGCTGGCGGCAAGCCCCGCAACGATGCGGCGCGGAGCGGTGACGCATACGGTTCGAGCATCTGTTCCGGTGCGCTGACGTAGTGTCGCCAGAACCAGTGCATCTGCGCTGTCGTCAGGAAGTAGCCATCGGCGTTCTCGTGGTATGACGGCCGGTCGAAGTCGCAGTCGGTGATCGGGTAGATCAGCACCTGATAGGCGACCGGCGGGCCGCCCCGATCACGCGACATCAGGCAGAGCACGGCGGCGATGTTGCCGCCGGCACTGTCACCACTGACGGCGATGCGCGCGGGATCGACGCTCAACGCACGGGCCTCGCCCGCAATCCACCGCAGCGCGGCGTAACCGTCTTCGATCGCGGCGGGGTATTTGTGTTCGGGTGCCAGCCGGTAATCGACCGACACGAACACACAACCCGAGGCGGCGGCGAGTCGCCTCGACAAGTCGTCGTGCGTTTCGATGTTGTTCAGCACCCAACCGCCGCCGTGAAAGTACAGACACGCGCCGAACGGTCCCTCACCGAGCGGCCAGTAAAGGCGGACCGTCAGTTCGCCACCATCGGGACCGGCGATCGTCCGGGTTTCAACCCGCGCGAGTTCCGGCGGTGCGAGCTTCACCCGGCTGCCCAACATGAGCGCCCAGCGGGCCGTCTCCAACGGAAGTTCCTCCAGCGGGGGAATCTTCTGCAATTGGAGGCCATTCAGAAACGCGGCGGCTTGGGGGTGGAGTGGCATGATGGCCGCTATGATTACGTCCCGGCGAGTCTCGAACCAGTCATGAGGGGGCCAAGATGTCTGTCAGCGGAAAACGCGTTTTGATTTTTGTCGGCGACGATTACGAAGACCTCGAACTGTGGTATCCCAAGCTGCGGCTGATCGAAGCGGGGGCCGAGGTCGTCGTGGCGGGAGCCGAGGCTCACAAGACATATCGCGGGAAGAACGGCTACCCGTGCAAGTCCGATGCGGCGATCAACGACATGAACTCGACCGACTTCGACGGCGTGCTGTGCCCCGGCGGCTGGATGCCCGACAAACTGCGGCGCGATCCGAAAGTGCTGAGCCTCACGCGCGAGTTCAACTCGACGGGCAAGCTGGTCGCGGCGATCTGTCACGGCGGCTGGATCCCGATCTCGGCGAACGTCTATCGCGGCGTGAAAGTGACCGGCTCGCCCGGCATCAAGGACGACCTCATCAACGCGGGCGGCCTGTTCGAGGACGCGACCGTCGTCATCGACCGCCACCACGTCACCAGCCGCAAGCCCGACGACCTGCCCGATTTCTGCAAGGGGATGCTGCTGGTTTTGGGACGATGAACCGCGCAAGGTCCGTTGTTGGATGTGAAGGCGAGAGTCATGGCGAATGGTTTCGAAGCGGCAGAATCTGACGGTGATGTGGTTCAACGCGCCGTGATCGATGCATTGCAGAAGCTCGCTGATGACGAAAAGGTCTACATGGAAGTTGGACCCGCAACGAATGTCGTCCAACTCGAACGTGATTTGGCGGACAGTCTGTTCATGCTCGAAATGAAGATGGGCATTGAGGACCAACTTGGCATCCGGCTGACGCAAGAAGAATGGTGTGCCTACTACCAATTTCCAAAATGCGAATCGGCAGTGGATGCGAACAGAGCTTGGAATGACTGGGAGCGCGACGTCGTACCAACACTCACTGTTGCGGCGCTGGCAGACTTTGTTCGCGAACGTTACGTCCCCGTGTCGTTCGAGCCGGTCTGTGTTCTCGGTTCGCCTCCTTGTCCAGCGGCCGGATACTTTGTCGGGATGAGCGAACTCGTGCAGCAAGTTCGTCCCAATGCCGAGCGGTTTGGGCCGAGCACGCCAATCACTCAGGTTCTGCCGTCGCATTCCTTGAGCATCTTCTGGCGGAGGCTCAGCCGCGCGGCGGGCCGTTCGTTACCACAGTTGTCGTTCTGGTTGAATCATCTCGCGAACGTATTGCTAATCGTGTCGGCCGCGTGCTTGGCGTTTGGTGTGCTGGTCGATTGGGCGTTCCTCGGGGCAGTGTGGCTGTTGTGTCTGAAGGGGATTCAGTTCGGCTGGTGGCTTCATCGGCGGGCGAACCCGCTACCGCAAGGGATCATCACCTTCGGCGACCTCGCGCGGCATCTGGCTGGGCAGAAGGAGATTCCCCCGTCGCGGACTTTATCGCGACGCCTTGGCGCTTGGGTGGGACGGACTCTCTTGAGACGTCGTCCCGCGAAGACTCCGTTGGAGCGGACGAACTGACCGATCGCAGTCGCCTCGGGAACACTCAGTGGTCAGCATCGGTTGCCGCCGACATCGGGTCGGGTGATCGATGCCAGTCGCGCCGGCAGCGATTCCAAATCAGCGTCCACCAGGGAAGGTTGATCGTCGCCACCACGGCCAACAGACCCCAGGCCGCGCCGATTGGTCCCGTGGCACATCCGAGCGCGACGACCAGCAGCGCAATCAGGCCGTGGGAAACAATCCCCGCGATGAGAAACGGATCCTGCTTGTGGGCTCGCACGTAAGTCGTCAGGCACCGGGGCCAATGCAACAGCAAGAATGCGAACGCGAAGACCGCCGTTGGTTCCAGCGCGAGCATGCGTGAGGCGAGCCGCTGTGTCAGCGTCCACGGAAGCGCGTTCAGTCCCCAGACTCCGGCACAGAGTCCGATCACACCCAACAAATAGAACGCCCACGAGATGGCGGTCAGTCGGAAGAAGACGCGGTCCATCTCGCGCCAGTCCCGACGGGCGGCCAGCATTCCGAACAACGGGCCGCGGACCTGAACCCACGCGTAGGCCGCCGATTCGATCGCGGTCAGGATCGTCCACGTCATCCCCATCTGGCCCGCCACCACGGAGCCGTGACAATAGAACATCACGGGTGTGAACAGGCTGAACGCGAGATACCCGGCCACGCCCAGCACCGCCATTCTCCATTGCAACGGCCAGATCTCCTGACGCCAAGAAATCGCCGGGGTATCCGTTCCGAGTGACAGCGATTGCCAGAACCGCCGGTAACGGACGGCGATCAACCAGACATCCCAAGCCAATCGAACGGCGACCGAGACCACGGCCGCCCACAACCCGAGTCCCGCGGCCATGCTCGCCCAGACGGCGAAGCTCCCCGTCATGAATTGCAGCAGCCGGACGCGGTTCACCACAACCATCTGGTTGCAGCCTTCGAGCATCGCCGAGTACGCCCACGCCCACAGCAGCAGACCGTTCAAGGCGACCAGGCAAAACCACGGCGCGACCCACGCCTCGCGCGGCAGGGTGACAGCGGCCGGAGACGGCTCGGCGGATGATCCGACGGAGTTGACATCGGCGGACCGTGCATCGACAGAGCGGGGCTGATCGAGAAACGCCGCGCCGCCGATTCCGCAGACAATGAAAAAGACCAGCGCGACGAGCGCGTACCACCGCGCAACAAACCGCTTCAACCCGGCCAGCCGCCGCAACGCGGCCTCGTCACCGGTGATGACTCCCTCATCAGTCAACCGCAGCCGCGACCATTCGTGGCTGGAGACATTGATGATCACACCATGCAGACCCAGTTCCACCAGTGACTGCATCCCCATCAAGCTGGCGAACGTGTAGAAGTAGCCCTGCAATTCGGGAGTGAAGCAGGCCGCGATGACCAGGATCGAAACTGGCCCCGCCACGAACTGCCAGGCCCGCGCCGCGATGGCATAGAAGACGGCGCGATCAACCTCCAGGCGGTTCAACCCGCGCCGGAGCAGCGATCGTTGCGGAAGGGATGGCGATGGGGAATCCAACGAGCCGACTTTCGTTTAACCCGGAGCCAACGGCGACGGGGGAGTGGCCTGCCGCGCGGCACCGTCTTCGAAACTCAACGCATCAACATCGCCTCCGCCGCCCCCGTCGCCGTTGGCTCCCGGTTAAACGATTTTCCTAGAGCGGCAGCGTCACCGGTGAGCCGCTCTGAGCGCTGCGGGACACGGCTTCGGTGAATTCCATGTACTGCAGGCCCGTGGCGAAATCGGTGCGGCGGACCGGTTCCTCACCCCGGATGGCGGCGACGAATTCCGCTTCCACGCGCCAGCCGCCCAGCACTTCCGGCGGAATCGTGATCTCGTGCAGCTCGGCGTCGATCTTGCGTCCGACCAACACGCGGTCATGTTCGCCGAACAGAATCTTGATCGTGCCGAGGCTGCCGTACAGATGAATCTGCTTGCCCGGTCCCAACAGCGTGGTCCCGCTGAAGTGATAGATTCCGCGTGCGCCGCTGGCGTACTGGGTCAGCACTTGGACACTGTCGGGAACGGTGACAGCAAGATCGCCGGGGCCGTTCGGGTTGGGCCGCTCCGGTTCAAACGTCTGCGATTGAGCGAACACGCGCGTCGGCTGCGGCACCCACCGCGACACCGTCTCGTGAAGAATCCCCAGTGACAGAACATTGAGTCCGCTGATCGTGGCATCCTGCCGCCAATGCAGGAACTTCGAGTAATCGTGAAACTGGTCATCGGCCCCGACCACCACGATCTCGCGCAGATCGCCGATGAAGTTCTTCTCCAGCAACTGTTCGATCTCGACATCGCACTCCAGACCGAACGGGCTGGGGACCAGCATCGCCACCTTGTCGGGGTGCGCCTGCGATGCCGCCAGCATTCCCCGGGCTTCGGTGACATCGCGGGCCATCCGCGCTTCACACAGCACATGCTTGCCCGCGGCGAGCGCGGCGCAGGTGACTTCCGCATGCAGGTTCGGCCACGTTCCGATTACGACGGCATCGATCCGATCGTCGGCGATCAGCGCCTGCCAGTTCGGATACGTTGTGGGAATGCCGAAGTCCTGCACGACGCGGTCGGCCGATGCCGCCGTCCGATTCGCGACTCCCACCAGTTCGACTCCCGCGACCGCACGCAATCCGGGAATGTGCCGCCGCCGGGTGTTGTCACCGGCCCCCACCAATCCGACTCGTAGCACTCGATCCGTCATGCTGTCTCGATCCTCGACCAGTCAGAAAAAAACTCCGGACGACGCATCGACCGGCGTTGCGTTGTAGTTGAAATGAGTCGATCGGTGCCGTTTGCCCAATGCCAGGCTCCATGTCGCCACGGTCGCCAGACCGTGGGATTTTGGCGGCGATTTCGCGTTCCCCACGTTCTGGCGAACGTGGCTACGACGCATGGTCAGTGCCATTGACTGTTGGCCAGCGGTGGCGTTCCAGCGAACAGAGCCCAGCGGGTCATTTGATGGTCCCGGTCGTCTTGAGCCACGCGGCACAAGGCTGTGGCCAGTCGGTCACGGGTTGGCCATCGACGTGTCGCAGGCCATAACCGTGGCCCCCCTTGGCGTAGACATGCACTTCGGCCGGCACGCCAACCTTCTTCAATTCCGTGGCGAAGAGCAGTGTGTTGAGCACGCTGACGTTGTCGTCGAAGGCATGCACGAAGAACATCGGTGGCGATTCCTTCGTGATCTTCACCTCGTCGCGCAGTTTCGATTGCTTCGGTTCGTCGAGGCCGCCGGGATAGATCAGCACGGCGAAATCGGGACGGCTCGATACCTTGTCCACGTCGTCCTGCGGTTCGTACTGGCGCTGCTCGTGAAGGAGGGAATCGAGGCCCGCCACTTGTCCGCCGGCCGAGAACCCAAGCATCCCGATCCGTTTCGGATCTAGCCCCCATTCGACGGCCCTGCTGCGCACCAGGCTCATCGCCCGCTGGCCGTCTTGCACGGCCGACAGCCAGCGCTTTTCCGGATCGCGAAACGGGACGCGGTACTTCAGCACGATCCCCGTGACACCGATCCCGTTGAGCCACTCGGCGACCTCAGTCCCTTCCAAGTCATAGGCCAGGATGTGATGTCCGCCGCCGGGACAGATCACGACTGCGGCACCGGTGTCCTTGTCTTTGGCGGGCCGATGGATCGTCAACTGGGGTGTCGACACATTGCCCAGCTTGATGATCCGCCGCCCGGCAATGAGCCGGTCTTCGGGCTTGGTTTGATCGGCTTCCGGCGGCAGTTCTTTGGTCTCAGCGGGGGGCTTGCCCGGCCAGACGTTGACCGTGACCGGTTCCGCGCCGCAGACAAATGAGCCACAAAGACCGACCCACACCGCGATCTGCGAAAGAGTTCTCATCAAGCTGTCCTTCGTCGTCGTGTCCAATTTCGTTTAACCCGGAGCCAACGGCGACGGGGGAGGGGCGGGGCGACAGAACAACGGAACCGGGCGGGACGAATTCGACCGATCCGGGCCGCCAACTCACCGCCGTCGCCGTTGGCTCCGGGTTAAACGAAGAAACGACGAAGAAACGAAGATCTGGCGGGTGAAGCGGGTTTCTCGCGGGGACAAGAATCTAGTCGAGCGCCTTGTTCTTTCGATCGCGCCACTCGCTCCTGTATCCCTTCACGTGTTTGACGAGGAAGTTGAACACGTGCTGCTCGACCTTGAACCCCTTGCCGAGCAGGTCCGTTCCGCGGAGCTTCGAGTCGTACTGCTCCAAGTAGATGTGCTCGAAGCCCTCTTTCTTCGGGGCGAGGATTTCGTGCATCTTCTTGGAGGTCGCCACGTCTCCGGGGTTCTTGCTTCCGACGCAGATCAGGACCGAACGATTCAAGTTGCGGATCACGGCCAGAGACTTGTTGGTTCCCAAGCCGGGAACACTCGCCTCGGGAGACAACAGCGCGAGGGCCTGGACATCCTGACCGCGGGGGGTGCTCAGCGCCAGCGTGGGGGCGTCATCGTACGGCTTCTTTTCCCAATCGAGTTCCGCATAAGCGATGGCGACGGGTGTCGTCATGTCGGCGGCGACGATCCCCAGTTTGTTCATGTTCAGTTGCTTGTTCTGATGCTCCTCGTAGAGGAACCTCTTCACCGCCTCCAGATCCCCCGCCACCATGCCGACGAATTCCTTCGCCTTGGGACCGGTGTCGGGTTTCTTGCCCGACGATCCGCCAGCCCCGCCGGTGCTTTCTCCGTGGCCGCGCAGGTCGACGGTGATGACCGCAAAATCGGCCTTTTGCAGGTCCGTGGCAAAGGGCTTCCAAATCAGTCGGTTTCCCCCCTTGCCGTGCAGCAGGATCACCACGGGCGCCTCCTGCCCCACCGTCGATTTGAAGTACGTGATCTTGAGCTCCTGCCCGTCCTTGGTGATCAGCGTTCCGTCCTGGCTGACGGCTTTGGCCGGCACCTGCGCCCGGGCGACCGATCCGCAGACCAGCGCCATGACCAGGGCGTGTGCTGCGACCCGCCATCGGGCGGAACTACGTGACCGTGGGGATGACATCACATCGGGCGATGAATAGGGCCGCATGGACTTTCTCCGGAGGATCATCAGCGGGTGGACTGAACACGCAGATTGCGGGTTCGCCTGATAGCTTCGCACGGGGATTGACCCCGTGTCGAGCCGGCGTCAGTGTAGGGGTCCAGAAAACGTCGGTCAATTCGCCCCACATTCCATCTCCGGGGAATGGGCTGACTTGTCCAATTCCCCCTGCTGGTCGACCTTGCCGAGAAATCGAAATGAGCCAACCCCCACGACTCCCGGGACTGTTCGTCACCGGAACCGACACCGATGTCGGCAAGACCCACATTGCGGCACTGATTATCCGTGCATTGCGAACGGCCGGTCACCGGGTGGGCGCGTACAAGCCGGTCTGTTCGGGCGCGGTTCCGGATTCAACCGGCGGCGGCCTGCGATGGGATGACATCGAACGGCTGCGGGAGGCGCTCGGCGCGGACTGGCCGGATGACGCGATCTGTCCACAACGGTTTCAGGCCCCGCTCGCACCGCCGCTGGCGGCGCAGTTCGAAGGACGCAGGGTCGATTTCACGCGACTCGTCGCGGGGGCCGAGTGGTGGTTCGATCACGCGGACGTGTTGATCGTCGAGGGTGCCGGCGGTCTGCTGGCTCCGGTGACGCTTTCACAAACGGCGGCCGATCTGGCGTGCGCGATCGGCTATCCGCTGATCGTTGTCGCACGCTGCGGTCTGGGGACGATCAACCACACACTGCTCACCATCGAAGCCGCGCGGCATCGCGGACTGTCGATCGCCGGAGTGGTTCTGAATCAAAGTCACCTCGATGACGACCGGACGCTGGCCGAGGGTAACGCGGAAGAAATCGAAGTCCGCGGTGCCGTACCCGTGTTGGGGATCGTGAATTGGGGATCATCGGACGGTTTGCATCGGCACGAAGCTCCCGTCACAATCCGCTGGTCCGACTTGGCGGCGGGTTGAATTCCTCGATCCCCGCCGATCGGTGGTCCTCATTTGACAGACAGGTGTGTGTATGGCGACGGAAGTCAGTTGT
>JANMLE010000271.1:0-2550 GCA_031372385.1 Planctomycetota bacterium
TCCGGCTTCGTGCAACCGGCCGGCGTTGGCGTAGGGGGCGTCGAACGGGTCGTACTCTTCCTGTGGCTTGCGCATCACCGGGCCGATGATCACGGAGACTCCCGCGGCCTTGATCTTGTCGGCCACCTTCCAGGCATCGACTGCGCCGCACAGGATCACCTTCAACTTCTCCTGCTGGGCGAAGTGCAGGACTTCCTGGATGTCCTGTTTCGTTTCGGCTTCGACGTAGACCGGTCGCTCGCCGCGCAGGTACGGTCGCAGGGCTTCGTAGCGCGGGTCGATCAGCAGACCGGGCGTGCCCGGTGGGGTCTTGCCGTTCTTCTGGTCTTCGGTTTCGCGGGTTCTCGCGGCGTCGTAGAGACGGGCCGAGGCCAGGTGTCGTTTCAAGTCTTCGGTCGGTTGCTTGCGATCTTTGCCAGTCGGCCAGAGCACGTGCAGACCAGCTTCCATGTTGAAGACCATTTCCGGCATGGTCCAACCGGCGAACTGCACCAGCGATGTCTGACCCGCGATGATCGGTCCGTGGACGCGACCGTGCGACGTCATGTTGCCGCCTCCGGCCGGCAGGCAGAGTATCGACGTGATGCCGCCGGCTCGGGCGACCGGGATCAGTTCGGAATCGGGGTTCACCGCGATCCCGGCACGCAGGTCCGCCTGAAACTGACCGACTTCGCTGAGGTCACTCGTTTCTTTGACCTTGCCGATTTCGATCAATCCGACCGAAGTGCCGGCATCGATCAGGCCGGGATAGACGTGCAATCCCGTCGCGGCAAGAACGGTGTACCCAGCCGGGATGGCCAAGCCCAGTGGCGGCCCGACGGCGACGATCTTTCCCGCTTCGACCAGCATGACGCCGTTCGCGATGTCCTCCGCGTCGACGGGATGGAGCGTGGCGCCGACGATGGCATAACGCGGAGACTTGGCGGGACTCAGGTCGATCGACAGGACTCGTTCTTCAGGCTTGGGGAGTTTGAGTTCCGGCGGCTTCGCGGATGCTGCCGCGCCGGCGGGACTCATCGCGGTCGGTTGCTTGTCGCGCGTGAAGTAGACTTCGCCAGCGATCAGTGTTTGTTCGCAGCGTGAGAAGGCGCTGAGCGGATGGCCGCTGAAGATCGCCAGGTCGGCCTGCTTGCCGACTTCGATCGAACCCAACCGGTCCGACAGTCCCAGTTCCTTCGCCGGGTTGAGCGTGATGGTCTGCAGCGCGGCATCGGGGGGCATGTTGCCGTAACGGACGGTCTTGGCCGCTTCGAGATACAGGTGGCGAATCAGTTCCCAGTCGTCACTCTTGATGACCGCGTTGGCTCCCGCTTCATGCAGCAACGCGGCGTTGTGCGGGATGGCATCGAAGGCTTCGACCTTGTAGGCCCACCAGTCGGCGAACGTGCTGCAACTCGCCCCGTGCTTCACGATTTCGGGCGCGACCTTGTAGCCTTCGAGAACGTGTTGCAATGACCAGACACGAAGGCCGTGGTTCTCGGCGACGCGCAGCAGCATCAGGATTTCGTCGGCGCGGTAGCAGTGCGAGTGGATGAACTTCTCACCGTTGAGAATGCCGACGAGTGCGTCCAGACGGAGGTCGCGCCGCGGGGGAAGCAGCTTGTCGGCATCGGCTCCGGCCTGTTGACGGATTCGATCGTACTCCTGCCACTGGCGGCGATAGTCGAGTGCCTCCAGGAACGCGCGGTTCAGTGTCGCTTCGACACCGAGCCGCGTGTTGGGGAAGCGGCCGGTGCGCATCTTGACGTTTTCGCCGAGCGCGAACTTCACGCCGGAGTGGGCTCCGGGAAACAGATGGTCATTGGCGCTGGTGCCGTGCTTCAACTGGACGACGGCGTCCTGACCGCCGATGCAGTTCGCCGAGCCGTGCAGCAGCCGGGCGGTCGTGACGCCGCCGGCCAGCGCGCGGTATTCGCTGGGGTCGGCCGAGTTCACGACATCGCGCACGCGGACTTCGCAGACGATCGAGGCCGTGGCTTCATTCACGCCCGGCAGGCCGGTGGAAATCATGATGTGACTGTGGGTGTCGATGATCCCCGGCATGACGAACCGGTTCGCGGCGTCGATGACGTGCATTCCCGGATCGGGCTGAAGGTCGGGGCCGATGGCGATGATCGTGCCGTTCTTGACCAGGATCGACGTGTTGGGAAGAGTTCGGCCGGTTGCCGTCAGGACTGTGCCGCCCTTGATCAGGACGTGTCCGCCGGTCTGCACGTGTCGCGCCCGGCGGTCTTCGGGGAACTCGATGGGCTGCTCGGTCGGGGTTGTGTTCGCGCTCGCGTTCGGGTCGGCGGCCTGGGGTTGATTCGAGGGTTTGAGCGCATCGGCACTCGCAGTCGTCGAGCCGGCTTTGGGCTTGGTGTCATCGACGGTCTCGATCGTGGTCAATTGAACGGTCGCGTTCGGCTGCGGCTTCGGTTCCACGCGAGTCGCCGACCACTTGGTCGCGGCACCGAAGGGGGACTTGAGATTGCCGCGCAGAATGGCTCCTTCGAGTTTGGCGTCGAACTTCAACAGGACGGCGTTGTCGCCCGCGCCGATCGAGACGAC
>JANMLE010000273.1:0-1461 GCA_031372385.1 Planctomycetota bacterium
TCCGGCTTCGTGCAACCGGCCGGCGTTGGCGTAGGGGGCGTCGAACGGGTCGTACTCTTCCTGTGGCTTGCGCATCACCGGGCCGATGATCACGGAGACTCCCGCGGCCTTGATCTTGTCGGCCACCTTCCAGGCATCGACCGCGCCGCACAGGATCACCTTCAGCTTCTCCTGTTGCGCGAAGTGCAGGACTTCCAAGATGTCCTGTTTCGTTTCGGCCTCCACGTAGACCGGTCGTTCTCCGCGCAGGTACGGTCGCAGGGCTTCGTAGCGCGGGTCGATCAACAGTGAGGGAGTGCCCGGTTGTGCGTTGCCGTTCTTCTGGTCTTCGGTTTCGCGGGTTCTCGCGGCGTCGTACAAGCGGGCCGAGGCCAGGTGGCGCTTCAAATCTTCGGTCGGTTGCTTGCGATCTTTGCCGGTCGGCCAGAGCACGTGCAGCCCCGCTTCCATATTGATGACCATGTCCGGCATGGTCCAACCGGCGAACTGCACCAGCGATGTTTGACCGGCGATGATCGGTCCGTGGACTCGACCGTGCGACGTCATGTTGCCTCCTCCAGCGGGCAAACAAAGTGTCGACGTGATGCCCCCGGCTCGGGCGACCGGGATCAGTTCTGAATCGGGGTTCACCGCGATCCCGGCACGCAGGTCGGCCTGAAACTGGCCGACCTCGCTCAGGTCGCTCGTTTCTTTGACCTTGCCGATTTCAATCAATCCGACCGACGTACCGGCATCGATCAGGCCGGGATAGACGTGCAATCCCGTCGCGGAAAGGAGGGCGTATCCTTCGGGGATGGCCAAGCCTTGCGGTCCGACGGCGACGATTTTTCCCGCGTCGATCAGGATGACGCCGTTCGCGATGTCGTCCGCATCGACGGGATGGAGCGTGGCGCCGACGATGGCATAGCGCGCAGACTTGGCGGGATTCAAGTCGATCGACAGGACTCGCTCTTCGGGCTTGGGGAGTTTGAGTTCCGGCGGCTTGGCGGAGGCAGTCGCGGCGGCGGGACTCATCGCGGTCGGTTGCTTGTCGCGTGTGAAGTAGACTTCGCCGGCGATGAGCGTTTGCTCGCAGCGTGAGAAGGCGTTCAGGGGATGACCGCTGAAGATCGCCAGGTCGGCCTGCTTGCCGATTTCGATCGAACCCAACCGGTCCGACAGTCCGAGTTCCTTCGCGGGGTTGAGCGTGATGGTCTGCAACGCGGCATCCGGGGGCAGGTTGCCGTAACGGACGGTCTTCGCCGCTTCGAGATACAGGTGTCGAATCAGTTCCCAGTCGTCACTCTTGATGACCGCGTTGGCTCCCGCTTCGTGCAGCAGCGCGGCGTTGTGCGGGATCGCGTCGAAGGCTTCGACCTTGTAGGCCCACCAGTCGGCGAACGTGCTGCAACTCGCCCCGTGCTTCACGATTTCGGGCGCGACCTTGTAGCCTTCGAGAACGTGTTGCAATGACCAGACACG
>JANMLE010000286.1:0-5981 GCA_031372385.1 Planctomycetota bacterium
GGTCATCGCCCGGATCAACACGGATGTCGCGTTGGCGGAGTTCGAGGTCGGCGTCCGGAATTTTGTCAGCGACGTGGAGAACGCCTATTGGGACTTGTACTTCGCCTATCGCGACGTGGCCGCCAAGGTGCGGGCGCGGGACGCGACGCTCAAGACTTGGCGACGAATTCATGCTCTGAACGAACAGGGCAAGAGCGGCGGTGAAGCCCAGAAGGAAGCCCAAGCGCGGGAGCAATACTTCCGCTTCGAGGAAGAGGCTCAGAACGCCCAGCACGGCAAACTGATCGACGGCACCCGCACGAACAACGGCAGCACCGGCGGGACGTTCCGCGGATCGGGCGGCGTCTACGTGGTCGAACGCCGACTGCGGTTGCTCACCGGATTGCCCATCAGCGAAGGCCGCCTGATCCGGCCGAAAGACGAACCGCTCAAGGTGAAACTCGCCTACAACTGGGAATCCTGCCTCGTCGAGGCTCTGACGCGGCGCGAAGAACTGCGCCGTCAGAAGTGGCAGATCAAGAAGCGCGAAGCAGAACTGCAAGCCAACAAGAACTTCCTCCTTCCCAAGCTCGATGTCACGGGACGCTACCGCTGGCGCGGCTTCGGGAATGATCTGTTTCCGATGGGCGGAACCGGTGACTTCAACAATGCGATGAGTGATCTGACGGGCGGACAATTCCAAGAGTGGCAGGCCGGGGTCGAGCTTTCGTTCCCGATCGGATTCCGCAAGGCGTACGCGGCGATCCGGCATTCCGAAATGCAACTCTCCCGCGAGCGGGCAATGCTTCACGAACAGGAACGCTCGGTCGTGTATGACCTGAGCAACGCGTTCTCGGAGGTGCAGCGCGCCTATGCCCTCGTCGAGACAAATTTGAACCGCCGCATGGCCGCCGCCGAACAGGTGGCCGCCATCGAGGCGACCTACGAAACCGAGGCGGACACCGGCACGCTCCATCTGCTGCTGGAAGCGCAGCGACGATTGGCCGAGGCCGAAACGTCGTACTTCCGGGCACTCGTGGAATACCAATTGGCGGTCAGAAACGTGCAACTCGAAAAGGGAACCCTGCTGGATTACAACGAGGTCTTCCTGAACGAAGGGGCCTGGCCGGACAAAGCGTATGAAGATGCCGAAGAACGCGAGTCGCGCCGCGGCGAACCCTTCCCAGTGGCCGCCCCCGCGACTCGAAAGCAGTGGATCAGCCAGGGAGTGCATCCGCAGATGCTGACTCCCAACGGCTTGCCGCCAGCGTCGGACATGACCAGTCCGGCGGATCCAACGGAAGCCGCTCCGCAGTCGCCCCAGGAACTTCCACCCCTGGACGCGGTGCCTGGTGAAGCTGCTTCCGGTGAAGCGACTCCCGCCGGATTCACATTCCCCAAGCGAGCTTCAACGACGTATGACAGTCGGCAGGAATTGATCGACCCGTAGGACGGATTTCCAATCCGTCCGGGATTGACGGACGGATTGGAATTCCGTCCTACGGCCTTGGTAATTGATTTCCAGCGGACTGCCCATTGTTCGGCCGAAGTGTTGATGATTCCGCAATCGGCGGTTTCCGCCGAGGCCACGTGATCGGCGAAACTTCAGGAATTCTGTGTGCAGCCGCAAAGTCGGCGCGGCCGATACCAATGGCAGGCGCGCGCGGTGAGCCGGCGCGCATCGTTGCGAACCATCACACAGATCCGGTCATCACGTGGTTGAAGCCGATCGATCGAAGAGACTGAGACGCCATGACCGCGCGCTGCTGCTCGCGGGTTTGGTGACGTTCAGTCTCATCGGGTGCAAGCACACACCTCGACAGGCCATGTCGGACCTGTGGGACGCGGTGCCCCAAGTCCGCTGGTCGGGATCGCGCATCGATCCGACGACCGAGCCTGACAAAGCGGAGCCGTCGGTCACGGCCAACGTCGCCACAGCGGCGGAGCCAACCACGGGTGTCGTCCCCGTCGATCCGGAATCGGGACTCTCTTCGACCGGGACGTCCGATGGCGACTTGATGGCACCGGACTTCGATGCCATTCAAACGGTCTCCGGTTCAAGCCGGCTGGAAGACGCGACCTTATCGCCCGGAGTGGCCACGGCGAACATCGGCGAACCGGACGATGCCCCCGTTGCCGGTTCCGCTCCGCAGGACGTTTTCGCCGACTCGTCGGTCGACCAGATTGAGCGGCTGAAAGCGGCGTTGAGCGATGATGCCGAGCGGGCCAAGTCTCCACCACGTCAGGCCAGCGGAGCCCACGATGTCCGGGTGCGGGTGGAATCGATGCTGACGCGCGCCCGCCGCCTGTTCGACCTGGGCCAATTGCGCGAAGCACGCCACGCCGCCAAGATTGCGCATGATCTGGGTGATTCCGCGCGGCTCGATTATTCCCCCGACGAGGAACGCCCGATCGATCTCGTGCAACGGATCGACAGCCAGTTGCAGGAGTCGGCCGGACAGGACGAGTCGAACTCGGCGCAGACCGCGAACTCATCCGGCAACCAGCCAGCACCGAATACCAACCCAACGCAAGCAGGTCGCGCCGCTCAGGACGATCCCCGCGCCGTCAAGGATCCCGAACCCGATTCGGCCTCGCGCCCCCGACGGGATTGGGGACTGAACGTCTTTCGCCGCGACCGCAAGATGCCACCCACAGACCAGGCCACGGCCACTCCGTCAGCTCCCGTTGGAACGGCTCCGGGATCGGCGGTTCCAGCGGTTGTTCAAATGAGCTTTGAAGCAGACGCCGACTCGTCGGAGGAATCGGGCGCTGCGGTTGTCCAAGCCAATCGCAGCTTGACACTCATCAAAGCGTCCGAAACTTTTGAAGCATCCGAGACTCAGGCGGCCCGCATTCATCGGCAATCGTTCGATTCATCGACCCCGATCGGCTATGCCGCGTTCCAGCGGACAGCCCGCGACGGAGAATCCAGCGAGGCGCTGCTCGACACCGATGATCCGGAATTGGATACGCAACAACCGACTGAAACCGAGTCCGATCCACGCGCGTGGCCACTCGATGTTGACGAGCCGCCAGCCCGGCCCATCGTTGACGAATCGACTCCACCGCCAGCCGACGTGGAGGAAGTCAAACCGCTCTCGCCGTTCCACGATGTCGCCGGTCATTCGTCGTCGGACGTCGCGGCATCCGTCCCCGCCGACAATCTCAACACCGCGAATTGGAACTGGCTGGCTGGCATCGCCGCATTCGGAATCTGCGCATTGATCGCGGTCTTCTGGTATCGCCGCGGCGCGACGTGAGCAACGTCAGGCGAATATACCCCACGCGGTCCAACCTGAGACGGTTTCGTTTAACCGCTACGCCAACGGCGTGCGCGCGAACCACGATCAGCTTCCACTCGCGCGCACGCCGTTGGCGTAGCGGTTAAACATCTCACGAATGCCCGCTTGAGGTATGACGTCAGGCGAACAACTCTTTGACAGGTTCGCCGCCGTCAACGATCTTCAGTGGCCGGCCTTCGGGGGTGTAGAGTTCCTTGCTCGCATCGATCCCCAAGGCACGCGACATCGTTTGGAAAAAGTCTTCGACGCTCAGGGCTCGATCGACGATCTCCTGACCATTGGCGCTCGTCTTGCCGACCGCGATGCCCCCCTTGATGCCGCCCCCCGCCAACAGGATGCCGAAGTTCCGGGCCCAGTGATCGCGGCCGGGATTCTTGCCTCGCGAGTTGATCTTCGGGGTCCGACCGAATTCGCCGAGGCAGACGACCAGCGTCTTCTTGAGCAGGCCCCGTTGCTTCAAGTCGACCAGCAACTGTGCGACGCCGGTGTCGACTTCCGCCGCCGCTGGCTTGATCCGGTCGTACAGATCCTGATGCATGTCCCAGCCGCCGCGCGAGACTTCGACAAACGGAACACCCGATTCCACCAGCCGTCTGGCCACCAGCAACCCGTTGCCGAACCGACTGTCACCGTACGCGGTCTTGGCCGACGGCGTTTCGTCGTCGAGTTGAAACGCCTTCAAGCGGGGCGAATTCACCAACTGGTTCGCGCGGTCGTAAAGTGTCTGTCGCTCCTTGACGAGTTTCTCCGCCCCCTTGCCGGCGAAGTCCGCGTTCTGTTCGTGCAGCAGCGCCAGCCGCCGGTTCAGTTGATCGTCGGCGACCGGCTTGGTGACGTTGTCGGGCAGGTCACCCGGCTTGGAGATGTCGAACGGCGAGAACTGCACACCGAGGAATCCGGCGCTGAGCGACTTGCCGATGCTCACGAAGTTGGGGATGTCCGACTTGGGATCGCCGATCTCATGCGAGACCACCGAACCGAACGCGGGATGCCGGCCGGCTCCGGTCAATCGGCGGCCGGTGTGCAGGTGATACGTCCCCCGATCATGCGCCGCCTCCCGGCCGACGATGGTGCGCAACAGCGCGATCTCTTTCATCTGCTCGGCCAGCTTGGGCCAGAAGTGCGCGATCTGAATTCCCGGCACGGCCGTCTTGATCGCCTTGGTCTCGCCGCCGTTCGGTGTTCCCGGCTTCGGATCCCACAGCTCGATTTGGCTGGGGGCTCCACCGAGCCAAACGAGGATGCAGGCGCGGCCCTCCTTCTTCAACTGCTCCGCAATCAGGCTGATCGGGCCGAGGATTCCCGAGCCCAACAGGCTGGCCCCGGCCACCTGCAAGAACTGGCGGCGAGTCACATTGCCATGACGATCCAGAGAGACATGTTGCAGCGTTTCAGAGTCGGGGATGTGCGGCATGTCGAGATCTCCCGAATTCTGTTTCTTCGTTTAACCCTGAGCCCGCGGCGAAGACGGCTCAGCGCTTCGTCACGAACTCCGTCGAATTCACCAGCACCCACATCAAGTCATCGATCGCCTCGTCGCGACTCTTGGCTTTGGCGAGATAGGTCTTGCCGCGACCCAGTTCATCGGCGGTCGGTTCCCTGGCGAGGATCCCCAGGTACAGTTCGCTCAGCAGTTTGTCGTTCGATGGGATGCGTGACAGTTCCTTCCGCAGCTTGCTCCTGGACAGTGACTGATTCAGTTGCTGGTTGTTCATGAGCAGCAGCGCCTGTTGGATCGAACCTTCGAGCGATTCCTGCGGAACCGACAAGTCCACTCCGAACGTGCTCGTGACGGATCGCTTCGTCTTGCCCAGCGATCCGGTCACGTTTTCCAACGCGGCCGCCACTTGATCCGGTCGCATGCGGCTGGGGCGAACGGCGGTGAAGAGCTTGTCGGTACGGTCCGTCATGGTGCGGATTTCCCGCTGGTACGCCTGACTGTTCATGATCGTGCGGAAGACCCACTTCACGTCGAAATCGCGGTAGCGAAAGACGGCTCCCAGCCGGTTGATCACCGGCTGATAGTTGCATTCCTTGTCCGGTCCCAAACTGTCGACCGAATAGAAGCCGTCCCCGAGCAGTTCGTTCCAGACGCGGTTCACGTAGGCGCGCGCGAACCAGTAGTTGTCCGGGTTGTAGACCAGGTACGCCGCCACGGCGACCCGCAGCGCATCGGGTGAGAGATCCGCCGACGGTCGTTCTCCCAGCAGGAACCGGGCTTCGATTTCCGACTTCTTGGAGGGATCGTCTTTGTCGGGCATCTCGTAAGTTTTCTTCGGTGAGAAGAACGCCGCCATCTCGTGAAACTGCTCCCGTTTCCAGCGATCAAACGGATGGTCGTGACATTCCGCACACTGGATGCTGATCCCCATGAATAGCCGGGCCGTCTGCGACGCGATCTCGCCCGGCTTGTTCTCATAGGCCAGGACAAAGTTGTTCGGACCATGATCCTGCGGCCCGTTGTCGTCCCCCTTCTTCGGCGTCTTGGGAGTGGCGGAAATCAACTCGCAGACAATGTGATCCCAGTGTTCGTTCTGTTGGAATTCCTTGGCCAGCCAATCATCGAGCGCCCCGTAGTTGACGGTCTTAGCCTTGGCGGGAGCGTTATAGGTGAGCACCGTGCGCCAGTAATGAGCCCAGTGCCGCGCGTATTCGGGGGAGTCCAGCAGTTTGTCGATCAGCCGAGCCCGCTTCTTG
>JANMLE010000293.1:0-1417 GCA_031372385.1 Planctomycetota bacterium
CTACGCACTGCTGGACGGGGCCGAACTCGGAAACTATCCCAACGGACAAAAGTATCTCTATGCGCCGCTGGCGCTGTTTGTCATCGGCAAGTCGACGAAGGAACTGCTGCCGGTCGCCATCCAATGCAAGCAGAAGCCGGCGGCGGACAACCCGATCTTCACCCCCAACGACGGCTACAACTGGCTGATCGCCAAAACGATCGTCGAAACGGCCGACGGCAACATCCACGAGGCGTCCACGCATCTGGGCCGCACGCACCTGACGATGGAGGCGTTCGTCATCGCGTCGTACCGGCGTCTGGCGGACAAGCATCCGCTGGCGCTGCTGCTGTGGCCGCACTTCGAAGGAACGCTGGCGATCAACAAGGCGTCGTGGCAGCACCTGATCGCCGACAAGGGGGGCGTCGACAAGCTGATGGGGGGCACCATCAAGACCTCGCGCGAGGTGGCGGTGCATGGCGTCCAGAGCACCCGCGTGATGAACGACCTGCTGCCGCTGACGTTCGCCCAGCGCGGCGTCGACGACCGCGAGGCCTTCCCGAACTACCCGTACCGCGACGACGCCCTGCAGTATTGGGATGCCATCCACGAATGGGTCGGCTCCTATCTGCGTCTCTATTACGCGAGCGATGCCGACGTGGAGGGAGACCCGGAACTGGCGGCGTGGGCGCGCGAGTTGGCGTCGGACGACGGCGGGCGGGTCAAGGGGCTCCCCAACGACGGCGCGATCCGCCGAATCGACGAACTGATCGAGGTCGCGACGTTCATCATCTACACGTGCAGCGTGCAGCACGCGGCGGTCAACTTCCCGCAGTACGACTACATGAGCTACGCCCCGAACATGCCGCTGGCGGCCTACCGGCCGGCACCCACAACGAAGACCGGTGCAACCGAGGCCGACTTCCTCGCGATGCTGCCAACACTCGACATGGCCGAGCTTCAGATGGAGCTGGGCTATCTGCTGGGAAGCGTGCATTACACGCAACTCGGGCAATATCCCCATCACCAGTTTCGGGACCAGCGCGTGGCCGCTCCGTTGCGGCAGTTTCAGAACCGGGTCGCCGACATCGGGAAGAAGATCACCCAAAGCAACCAGTCGCGCCGCCCGTACGAAACACTCGCCCCCGGCGGCATTCCGCAGAGCATCAATATCTGAATCGGAACGCCGCAACCCAGTTCAACCAAACGACGATTGCGGCTCGAACGATTCGCCAAGTCAAAGTCAGAGACATCATGAGCACAGGCTATTTCAAACCGCCATCGTCCCCTTCGATGAAAGCACGACAAAAGTTGCTCACGCGACGCCGCATCTTGGTGGTGGCATTGATCGCGGTCACGAGCCTTGCAATCTGGAAGTGGACGCGCGGTCCCCAGCCGTCACTCATCGAGGAGCTCCGCACATCGGCGTTGGCCGAGG
>JANMLE010000304.1:0-2426 GCA_031372385.1 Planctomycetota bacterium
CCGTACCTGTTCCACGACGGCCACTATCATCCGGGTCGGTACACGCTGGAAACATCGCGCAGCGGCAGCGGAACCCTGGCGGCGCTCGCCAATCTGCGGCTGTTCGGCAAGGACGGACTGCGGGCGCTATTGGGCCACGTCGTGGCGATGGCCGAGGTTCTGCGCGAACACTTGGAAGGTCACGCGGCAACAACCGTCTGCAACCGCGGCAACTTCGGTCCGGTCACGCTGTTCCGGGTCTATCCCGACGGCGTCGACACGTTCAGCATCATCGAGCACGAGCAGAAGGAGGCGTCGTACCGCGACCAACTGTGGGCCCACAACGACTACAACCGCCGCATCTTCCAGTTGGTGCAGGCCGACGCGGTGAAGGGCGAGGGGGTGGTGATCTCACTGACCGACTGCTATCGCGAAACCGACTACGGCGAACCGATGGTCGCCCTGAAGAGCTACATCCTGAGCCCGTTCGCCGAAGAGAAGTACATCGACGCGGTGCTGGAGTCGCTGTGGAAGGCGCGGGCGAAGATCGCGGCGGAGTAGGGGGAAGATTCAACGGACCAATTCCGTTGCGAAGTCGAGAGGCGACTTTGGTCGGCGAATTGTGTATGCAATAGGTGCCGCGTCATCTTTTTCTGGTTGTGAAGGGCTGCTGAAAATGACCACCACTCGATTGCCGAAAAGTGAGATTGGTGAACGCGGGAGGCGGATCTATCAGTCGAAAATGCCCGAACTCATGGAATCGGGATTCAATGGGCTGTTCATTGCCATTGACGTTCTCTCCGGGGAGTACGAGGTGGCCGAAGAGGCCCGTGATGCGGGTGAGAAACTGCGTGCCAAGCATCCCGACGCCCAGGTTCTCGTGGAGCGAATTGGTTATCCCGCCGCGTTCTCGGCACTTCGCGCACGGAGCCAGCGATGATCGAGGGATTGATCGACGAAAATTTGGAGGCGCGTGTTTCGCTGAGCGTCCATCACCGGGGCGGAACACACGAGATCGACTTTCTCATGGATACCGGATTCAACGGGCATCTCGCCGTCACCGAGTCGATCGTTCGGACCCTCGACCTGGAGTTGAAGGACATTCAAACGGGAATCACCGCCGATGGCAGGTCGAGCGACTTTGACACGGTTGACCTGCACGTCATTTGGCACGGGCGCACCACCGTCATCCGCGCTCAGGTGTTGGATGAACCGCTCTTGGGGACTCGAGTGTTGCGAGGCAGTGAGTTGCGGGCGGTTTGGAAATCGGGAAGTCACGTGACGATCAACGAGTCCCCTGAACCGGATGCCCGGTGACGAAACCATTGGCTTGAGGGAGATTGTTCAATGAACGCCGAATCGATTCGCCAGATGGCGGACGAGATCTTTCGCGACAAGGTGCTGCGCGCCCGCAGGCTGTCGTTTGCCGACAAGTTCATGGCCGGCGCGGAATTGTTCGACATGGCTAGCGGACTGGCGATGGATGGGATTCGGATGCAATTCCCGGAGGCCGACGAACGGCGCGTTCAAGAGATCTTCTCGGAGCGGATGCGCGTGATCCGTCGCCTCAACAATAACGGCATCTGGCGACCAGTGGAGAACGAGGAATGAACGCCCCGGAAATCGTGCGCCGTGTGGTCGAGACCCTCGAAGCGATCGACCTTCCGTACATGCTGGTCGGTTCGTTTTCGAGCAATGTTTACTCCGTGCCGCGTTCGACTCGGGACGCGGACTTTGTCGTCGATCCGGCTTCCGGACAATTGGCCGAGTTGGCGACTCGCCTCGGGCCGGACTTCGTCCTCGATTTTCAAATCCAGTTTGAGACCGTCACCGGCACCCGTAAGAATGTCGCCCACGTCGTCGGGTCGGAGTTTGAGATTGAACTGTTCCGGTTGAGTGCGGACGCCCACGATCAGCAACGATTTCAAAGACGGGTGCGCGGACAGACGCACGGCTTCGGCGTGTGGGTTCCGACGGTCGAAGATGTTGTGCTCACGAAACTGCGCTGGGTTGTCGGTGCCGGCCGAAACAAGGACCGCGACGACATTCGCGAAGTCCTCACCGTTCAGGAAGGTCGGCTCGATTGGAATTACGTCCACCGCTGGACCGCCGAGCATGGAACGCGCGCGTGTCTTGACGAGATCGTTCGTTCGATCCCGGCCGATTTGCTTGCACCGGGCGCATATCCCCTGACCGACGCCACGTAGTTCAATGTAAGAGTCTATCTGAGAAGGGGTCGGGGGTGTTTTTTATTGCGCACGAGGTGGCGGGAAATGGGGGTAATAAAGGTGTTTGGGGGAGTAAAAAAAAACCCCTCCGCGTTCCCCCCCCCCCGCACTCCAAAGGAAACCGCCTCCCAATTCCAGTCGGGTGCCAGTCATGACGTGACCGACAAAAGTCCCCGTAGCACGGACGCCTCGTCCGTGCGTCTGAAATCGCCCCTGACA
>JANMLE010000752.1:0-2037 GCA_031372385.1 Planctomycetota bacterium
GGCCGGCAAACGCGAGATAACCGAGCCGGCCGAGAGCATCAAGTCGCTGGTCGTCCGACGTCGCCTCGACCATTCCGACCAAACCAATCAGCACGATCCCCGCGGGAATGAACCAGTTCACCTGACGCCGGATTCGAAGGAGCGTGGCGGCCGACCAGTCGAGATGTTTCTCTGCCAGTCCGCCGCGCGCGACCATCTGTCGCAGCAGTTCCAGCGGCACAGCAAACGCCGCGGCCCGCAACAGCCCCATCGCGACGGCATGCACGAAGCGCGACGTCGACGCGCAGTGGTCCAGCCGCCAGCCGATGAAGGCCAGACCCGCCGGAATGACCGCGGCCAGTAACGCCGTCAACGCGATCGCCCGCATCGTCGGGAGCAGCGCGCGACACGAGTCGGCGGCGGCGATCGTGCCGAGCAGTTGCAGCCGTCGGCGCAACGTTCCCCGGAATCCGACCCACAGCAGCAACGCGGCCAGCGCGATCACGTACGGCAACGGTTCCCGCCGCAGATTGACCAGCAGCGCGTCACTGACTTTCCGCCAGTTGGCGATGTCGAACAGCCAACTCAGACCGGCCAGCGCCGACGCAAACTGCGATCCACCGAAGACCGCGCCCGTCCGAATCCACAGGACGCGCTCGTCGATGTAGGCCGCGAACTGTTGTGTCGCGGCAAGCAGCTTCCGTTCGTCGTTGTCGAGCAACACGAGTTTCTCAAACTGAGTCCCGTGGTCGGCGTTGAGACCCTCCAACAAATCGCGTCGCTGTTCGAGCAGCGGCTTGATTGCACCAGCCAACTGCCGGAGCGCCTCCGCATCTGGCGCGGACGACTTTGGTGCGGAAACCGCCGCGGCTTCCTCGCTGAACAGTTCGTGCGCGGCCTTCGCCGCCGCGGCCTCCAGATCCTGCAGCGCCGCGAGTTCAGCCTCGATCTGAAACATCCGCAAGCGGCTTTGCCGGACCGACTCACCGCGGAGCGCCAACCGCGAATGCAGGCCGCGCGTGTCACTCAACTTCCCCCGCTGCTGCCGCAGCAACAGGCCGATCGATTCGGTCAGCCCGACCACCTCGACCATGTTCTTCGACTGGTCGAATTCGGCCTTGAGCGAGTTGAAGCTGTCGCGCGCGCTGTCGACCAGATGGTGCGTTTCACGCAGCGTGCCCGCCAGATCCCGACTCTCCACGGCCAGCAACAGGTTGAACTCGGCAACCGGCCTGACTCGTGGCGGCGTGCGGGCGACCGTCTGTTGCGCGGCGCGAACGCGTTGATCGGCTTCGCTGCCGCGGCGATTGTCGACCGCGTCCTGCAGCATCTGCACCTCGGCTTCGGCCAGCGCCAGTTCTTTGGCCGCCAGATCGCGCCCGGCCCGCAGTAGATCGGTCGCATCGTTAGACTCGCACCACGCCTGCTCGGCGCGCAGCGCGGTCCGTTCCTCGTTCGCGCGCATCCGGCGGGTTTCCAACAGCGATTGGATCGCGTTGGTCAACTCACGCGGTTGATTGTCAGGGGCCGGCTCGTCCATCAGCGTCTGGATGCCGTCCAGGCGTTCATCGAGTTCCGCCAGATCGCGGGTGATTTCTTCGAGCCGCGACTTGCGTTCCATCAGCTCCTTCTTGAGGACATCCAGCCGGCTGCGCAGTCCCGTCTCGGGTTCCTCAATCTGATGGCGGCGTTCCCCGAGTTTCCGTTCGAGCGTGTCGATGTCATCCCCGTTCGGCACGGTGATCGTCGGTTGCCCGGGCAACAGGTCGAGTTTGTTTCGCGCCCGCCGCAGTTCATCGGGGACGGAATTGAGTCGCTGCTGGAACTGCTTCGTCTTGAGCGACGCCTCATCCGCGATCTCCAACCGCTCGATCGCGGACAGATAGGTCTCGATGACCTCCTGCTTGACCTGCGGATCGAGCTCCGTTTCGGACTGCGCGTGCTTCAACCGCGTCTGCAAATCCGCCAGCGTCGGCCCGCCCGCCGGAGTCCCCGTCTGCGCGAGAACGCCGCCCATTCCCAGCAGCACCACCAATGCCGCCGCGCCGCCGCTCCACC
>JANMLE010000352.1:0-3263 GCA_031372385.1 Planctomycetota bacterium
TCGTATCGACGAACGTGAACTTCGCCGAGCCATCATCCGCGACCGTGTAGCTTACAGAACCCTTCTTGCCGCGGACGTCATACGTCAGGACGTAGCTGCCCGGCTTGGTTTCTTTGAAGTCGGTGATCTTCGCGTCGCGCAGCGGCCGAAGGTCGGGGCGGAGCGGTTCGGCGCGCGGCTGCGGATCGACCTGGCCGCCACGCTCAGTCACTTCGCCGTGAAAGCCTCCGTTGAGGTACGGGTACTTCTTCGTCGCGTGGTAGTGATAGTTGCCGTTCTTGTCCTTGTGCCCGTTGAACGCGTCGAGCCCGACGACTTTCGAACCGTCCGGCTCCTCGTAGCCGTAGATCGGATAGCCATCAAGGGCGTACGCAATCGGCAGGCCCTTGCCGATCGTCTTTTCGAGATGCACCGGCGCGATGTGATAGTGGTAGTCGTCGGCCCGGCCGCAGTGGCCGCCGAATTCGTCGAGTTCCCCGATGGCATACGAATCCTCACCGCGATTGTTGAGCGGGTTGAAGATCGGGATGCCGTTGGCCGCGATCGCGATGGCCCCGCGCAGGAAGTTCCCCTTGGCCGACTGGGGGTTCTTTGCCGGAACCGGATGCAGCGGGATCTGCCACGAGTTCTCGCCGACGTACTTCTGCGGCAACGGCACCTGCTGCTGCCACGCGGTGATGCCGACCATCATCTGATGCGCGGGCAATCCATTCGACTCGATATAGAAGAACCGCTCATCCCAACGAGTCCTGATCGCCTTGAGTTTCACGAACGCCTCAAACGCCTTCGCCAACTCGGGCGCTGTGCCTTCGTCGGGACGAGCCTGCGCCTGATCGACCTGGGCCAACAGGAACGGCAACTCTTCCACGGCGAGCAGCTCCAACTCAATCTGGTCCCCGGCATCGCTTCGGGCCTGCGCATCGTCGGCCGGTGCGGTCCCCGCCTTCCGATGCGAATGGCCGGGGTGTCCGTCCGCAGGCGAACTCGCCCCAAGCGACAACAGCAACGCGACGAGAGCAATCGAGATTCGGGGCATGCAGGTTTCCTGAGTTGATTCCATTCCGAAGACGCCACCGCAACGACGTGAGGTGGCCGCGGTCGCCAGACCGTGGGGCGATTCGAGTCCGTCGCGATCCGCACCGCCATCGCCGCCACACTCTGGCGAGCGTGGCGACATGGGTCGCGCAGCATTCATTACTTCACGCCTCGCGCGGGGTGATCGAAGTTCACCCCCTTGGCGACGGCGTGATCGATCATGTCGTAGAGGTATCGCATCCGCTCTTCCTTCGGCAGGAAGTTGACCCGCGCCATCTCCTCGCCGAACGCGCGCACATGGAAGTCGTATTCGATCTCGCGAACTCGCGCGAGGACTTCGGGGGTGAGCGGTGCCAGTTTGGGAAGTTCAGGGATCATCGAAACAACTCCTCATAGTTTTCACGCACGTCGGGCAGCAGGCCAAGCCATTTTTCACCGAGGTCGCGCACGCCATCCAGGGTCTCCGCCAGCATCCGATCAAAACCAAATTCGGCCAGCGGATTGATGGGGAGATGCAGTTCCGCACAACGGACGCGTGCCGAGTGTTGGACCATCAAATCGGGCTCGTGACGCAGTTGTTCGCGCATCACGGCGGCTCGGTAGGCCCGAACGGACTGTTCGTAGATCCGAATCCGGATGCGGTCGAGTTCATGCCAGAAATGGGTTTCCACGACGAGTGCCGTTCGCAGCTTGGGATCGCGCGCTAGGGCGAGCTGCAGCATCGGGCGACGCTGAAGGATCGGCTCCGGGCAGTCACGCTTCTCGACCATTTCGAACAGTACATCGGCATCGAAGATGTGCAACCAACCGCGTGCATCCCCGTCGGTCAGCATTTGGACGCCAAGGGCCGTCGCGAAGGGCCAGTCTTTGCCGCGGTTCGTGCGTTTCATCTCGGCCACCGTGTGCCGGTTGGCATAGAGACCGTCGGTTTCCCGCTCCCATTGAATCGAGCCGCGCGGAGCCATGCCGAACACATCGAGATGCGCCTCGGCCTCATTGTGTCGCCATTGAAAATGCGATGTCCAGCCGCCCGCCATCCAGCGTTCGTCGAGCGGTGGCGTCAGGTTGCCTCGATAGCCGCATCCGACTCCGAAGAACGACGACGCACGCAGAATGTCGAGGAGCGACTTCGCGTCATGTCGGACGCAAAGGAGATCGCAATCTTTGGTCGAATGTGCCACTCCATACCTCACACAGGCCATGCCGCTCGTGATCGCGCACATGCCGCCGCGTGCGCGGACTTCGGTCACGAGTCCCTCGTAAAAGCGATCGAGTTCGGCTTGTGAGATCATTTCGTAAACCCAGAGAATCAACACTCGCCAGCACCGGGCGCGGCGACACCACTTTTCCATCGGCCAGCGTTTTGATGAGCGCGGCGATCTGCACGACATGATCGCCGGTGATTGCCGCATTCGCCAGAGCGTCGGCGATGTCACGGCTGCTGGTTGGATTTCTTTCCGGCCTTCTTCCCCTTGCCCTGATCGGGGGTGGCCGGGCGGTTCGGGTCGTAGTTGGGGTTCGGTGTCGGGAACTGAGCATCGACCGCGGCGAGGTATTTATCCAGCCGCTCGCGCAGCTTCTTCGTTTCGGCCGGCATCCGTTCGGCAAGGTCGTTCCGTTCACCGATGTCCTTCGACAGGTCGAACAGTACGACGCGGTTGTCTTCGTAGAACTTGATCAGCTTGAGGTCGCCCAGCAAAATCGCCGAGTGCGGTGTGTCCCCCTGGTAGTGCGGGAAGTGAAAGACCAGTTCCTCGCGCGGGCGCTTCACGTCGCCGCGACCGTCGTTCGTCAGCAGCGACGCGATGCTTCCTCCCTCGATCCCCTTGGGGAGCGTGTTCGCCGCGATGCCAGCCCATTCGCAACAGGTCGGGAAGAGGTCGTAGCCGACGACCCGCGTGTGGCACCACGAGTTCGCTTTCACCCCCGGACCGCGCACGATGAGCGGGACTCGGATGCCACCTTCCCACATCCCCCCCTTGCCTCCGTTCAAGACTTGCCGGCCGCCCGCCGCGCCGTTGTCCGACATGTAGATGACATACGTGTTGCCGGTCAGGCCGAGCCGCTCGATCGCTGCCATCACCTGTCCGACTCCCGAGTCGAGGTCTTCGGTGATCGCCGCCGTCGCAATGCGTCGGGGAACCGCGCCCGGGATCAGTCGTTCATACTTCGCGAGCGTCGCCTTGTTCGCGTTCTCCGCCGCATGCAGTGCGTTCCATGAGAGTTGA
>JANMLE010000372.1:0-2190 GCA_031372385.1 Planctomycetota bacterium
ACTTCGATGATCAGTTGCAGACCGAGCCGGCCCTGACAATCCGCGAAGAGTTGTCGGCGTGCCGCATCGGGATCGACGGCGTGGTGGACGGCCTGTGGATGTCCTGATGCCGAGGCGTGAGGGTCTGATCCGGCGAAGGAACCCGCGTTGTCTGACGGCGACATCGGGCCGTTCTGCCGCAGCAACAAGCGGCGGCGGCGTTGCAAAGCTTTCGCGTCGCGCACAGGAAGAGGTCTCGCACAGGAAAAGTCATCGGAAGGGAAAACGACTCCCTCCCCTTCGCCACCGCTAGATCCTGCGGCCTGAATCGAGCTCTGTCAACCGGGGCCAAGCGGGGTAAAGAAACTTGCCGATGCGATGGCAACGGTTGCTTCGATTTCGCCGGTTGGTGACGCGACCACAACAGCACTTCTGCGAAGACGATGACTCGTCGTGTCAGAAGTCGCCACCACCGGCGTCTCCACCACCGGCGTCACCGCCTCCGCCTCCACCGCCACCGAAGTCTCCCCCGCCGAAATCGGTGCCACCACCGAAACCACTGTCCGAGTTCGACGAACTGTCGTTGCTGGCACCGCCGGACGAATCCGATCCCGTCCAATTGGAATCGCTGCCATGGGCATGGCCGCCTGAGAATTGGTTATACAGCCAGTTCCCCGCCACGGCTCCGAAGATGCCCCCGGCCAGGCTTTGCATGAAGCCACCGCCACCCCCGCCGCCGCCGCCGTATCCGCCTCCATACCCGGCACCCGATTGACGGCCGCCAAACAGGCGCGAGAGGAGCGAGATCACGACGATGCCTCCGATGACGATGGCCATCACAAAGATCAGTCCGCCGTATCCCGTCTGTTGCGCAGCCGGACGATCATGGTGCGCCGGTTGCGGAGTCTTGTGCGGAGCGGGATGGGACGAAGTGGCGGGAGCCGTCGCACTGCTGCGAACGGCATGCAGACCTTCGAACACGGTGGCGATCTGGGCCACGGTATCATTCAACGCCTTGTCGTATTCCTTAGCCTTGAATCCGGCGAGCAGTGTTGCGGTGATCGGCTTCGCCTGCGCCGCCCCGAATCCGGCATGTTCCAGCGGCTTGCCCGCCCACAATCGCAAATGGGACGGTTCCTTGCAGATCAGGATCACGACGCCGCGTGACTTCGTGGTTTCCGCCCGATCATGCAACCAGTTCGAAAAGAACGTCTCACGCTCCTTCGCATCCATCTTCGACACGGTCTGAGCCTTGCCTTCTGGGACCGTGGCAAATGTTTCGATCCGCACATCGTGTCCGGATTTCTTTTCCAACGCGCGAATGGCTTCGTTGGCCTTCGTGATCGCCCCGGCACTGAAGAACCCGCCGCCGTCGGACACATCGGCTGCCTGAACCAACACGGGCACCAACAACAGGGCCGCGCCGAGCAGTCCCGTGGTCAGCATCGACTGGATCTTGTTTCGCAACATGGCTGTGAACTCCTTCAAGAATCGCCTCACCCGGCGGCCAACTCCGCTCGCACGGCCGATCGTAACGAGTCGACCGCACCTCAGATCATCTTCACGGAAAGATTATTTCCGGCAAGGGGCCCGGTGATCAGTCGCCTTAGATGCGCCATCGGCTTCGACGAGTTGATCCGCGACCTGTTGCCCGGACTGGCCGCCGCGCGGAAAACGAATGGTCCGCGCGAATCAAACGGAGCGCGAATGTGAAGAAGGGGCATCCGAGCCGGGGCGAGGAGTCACCGATCGCGAAGCGACACGACGAGAAACTCTCAGTAATCGAGAATGCACAGTCGCCAAGAGTGACGAATGCTTTTGGAGCCGCTGGAACCGGTCTTGGCCGGCCGGTCCCAATTACGAACTCAACACCGGCAGCCGGATGCCGCGGATCGGATCGTCGTCGCTTGCGGTTCCGTCGACACTTGGTTCGTCCGGCGCGGACTCGTCCGGCGGCATCGTTTCGCGACCGGGGCCCAGCACTGTCAACTTGACGACTCGCGCGAAGGCTTTCAGTGAACCGAACGTCGCGGCGACCGCAGTCGCTTCGTAGCCGCAGTGAACCATGCAGTCGGCGCACTTGGGGTTCCCGCTGGCGCGTCCGTACTTCGACCAGTCGGTGGTGTCGAGCAACTCTTGGAATGTTTCGCAGTAACCTTCATTCAGCAGGTAGCAGGGCTTCTGCCAGCCGAACAGGTTGTACGCGGGCAT
>JANMLE010000399.1:0-7938 GCA_031372385.1 Planctomycetota bacterium
GGCCTGATGCACGATCATCAGCGTGGCATTCGGCACATCGACACCGACTTCGATCACGGTCGTCGCGACGAGCACATGGACATCGCCGTTGCGAAAGGCGGCCATCGTGGTGCTCCGTTCGTCGCGCGACTGCTGGCCGTGGACCAGTCCCACGCGGAACTCTTTGAGGTCTCCCGCGGAGACATCGCGAAAGACCGCCTCCGCGCTGGCGGTGGCGTCGACCCCGACCGGCAGCGACGCATCCTCTTCGACGCGCGGACAGACGATGTAGGCTTGGCGACCCTCGCGCAGTCGTTCGCGGATGAAATCCCAGACCTTGCGCGCCGCCTGATGACCGTGGATGCGGCTGGTCACGACCCGTTGTCGGCCGGGAGGCAGTTCGTTGATCACGGTCAGATCCAAGTCGCCGAACTGAGTCAGACAGAGACTGCGCGGAATCGGGGTGGCGGTCATCACCAGCACATGCGGCGCGACCGCCCCCTCGGAAAACTTCGACCGTTGCATCACGCCGAACTTGTGCTGCTCGTCGATGATGGCCAGACCGAGCGAATGAAACTTCACGCTGGCCTGAATGAGCGCCTGGGTTCCGATCACCATCTGGACTTTTCCCGACGCGATCGATTCCAACGTCTCGCGCCGCGCGGCTGCGGCCAGTTGTCCCGTCAGCAGCCGCCGCTCCACACGGCTTTCCTTGAGCAGCGCATCGACCGTCTGCCAATGCTGCTGGGCGAGCACTTCGGTCGGAGCCATGATCACCGCCTGATGTCCCGCGGCGATGGCGACCAGCATGGCATACACGGCGACGGCGGTTTTTCCCGCACCGACATCGGCCTGCAACAGGCGGTGCATGGCCCGATCGAGCGCCAGATCCGCCACGATTTCCGTGACCGCGTGGTCCTGACCACCGGTGAACCGGAACGAGAACAACCGGCGGATTCGAGCGTCGACCTTGGCCGAGTTGGGCAGCGGGACCGCCCGTTGAGTCTTGCGCCACATCCGGCGACGCAACGCCAGTCCCAGTTGAAACTCAAGCAAGTCATCAAACAACACCCGCCGCCGGCCGGCTTCGTATTCGTCGAGCGACTTCGGCAGATGGATGTGGGTCAGTGCCTGCTTGATCTCGGTCAGTTGCGCGCGTTCCCGGAAACTCTCCGGCAGTACCTCGGGAACCAGATGCGCATAGTCTTCCACGGCATTCCGCATCAGCCGGCGCATCTCGTGTTGCTGCAATCCCTCGGTCAATCCATACCGCGGCAACATGCCGCCCGTGACGTCATCTTCATCGTCGCCGAGGAACTGCAAATGCGGATGCGAGAACTCCCAGCGACGCTGGCTGAACTTGGGCTTGCCCGAGAACAGCACGCGCTGGCCGAGTTCAAACTTGCGGAGCATGAACGGCTGATTGAACCAAACTCCGCGCACGAAGCCCCCATCGGATTGCAGCAGCACCGCCACGAGCGTCTTGCCGTTCGAGGTCTCTTTGGCATCGCGATCGACCACGATCCCGCAAACGGTCTGCACCGCGTCCGGCTTCAACTCGAAGACCGGCACGACGCGCGTCAGGTCGAGCACTTCGCGCGGCAGGTTGAAGAGCAAGTCACTCGCCGTCAGCAGATTGAGCTTGGCCAGCAAATCAGCCCGCACCGGTCCCACACCGCGCACGAATTGCACGGGAGTCTGCAGCGGATCATCGATGGCGGGCGTGGACATGTCGTGTGGGGAGAGGAAGGGAGTAGGCAGTCGGGAGTAGGCATTAATTTTACTGTGATGGTTCGCACTGTTCCGTTGAGTGCAAAGTGAGAAGTGATCAGTGCAAAGTGCAAAATGTCAGGCACTCGCCTCGTTGCCAGCCTGACTCGGTGACATACGTGCCACACACTTTCGCGTCTGGGAGAGTCTGCGCCCTTCTTTCACTTTGCACTTTTCACTGAACACTTCTCACTTTGCACTGAACCTTCCAGCCTGTTGAAAGAAGTGGGATAGGCTTCCAGCCTGTCATTGTCCTCGAAGAATCACAGGCTGGAAGCCTATGCCACGGCGTTCTTCAACAGGCTGCCACACCTCACTTCTTCGGCCGGAAGGCCCTGATCTTGGTTTCGTCCGTGGTGAGATACGGTCCTTCCAACAGGTCGATGCAGTAGGGGATCGCCGGGAAGACTGCGTCCAGGCATTCCTTGATGGCTTTGGGCTGGCCCGGCAGATTCACAATCAATGCCCGGCCGCAGATGCCGGCCGTTTGTCTCGACAAGATCGCGGTGGGAACCTTTTCGAGGGACACCTTGCGCATCAACTCGCCGAACCCCGGCATCATTTTCTGACAGACCGCTTCCGTCGCTTCGGGAGTCACGTCACGCAACGCCGGACCCGTGCCACCGGTGGTGATCACCAGGCAGCACTGCTCGGTGTCGCACAGTTCGCGCAGCGTCCGCTCGATCAATGACTGCTCGTCGGCGATGACGCGCGGCACGGGATCGAAGGGACTCGTCAGGACATCGGCGAGATACTCGCGGATCGCCGGGCCGCCGCGATCTTCGTACTCGCCGCGGCTGGCGCGATCGGAGACAGTGACAATCCCGATGCGTGCGGTCGGTGCGGCTGTCATTCCTTGGCCATTTCCGGCGCGGCACCCACCGTCTTGCCGCTCTTCTTCATCGCGCCCTCGAAGGCCTTGCGGGCCTTGGTCCATGCGTGATCCATCAACGGCATATGACACGCGCCTTTGCCCTTGCAGGAATTCATCCCCGGTTCTTCGCCGCACCCGCCCTGTCCCTTGCACTCGTTGTGGCCACCGCAGGTGGAATCGGCGAGGCTGGCGCACGTTCCCTGCCCGGCGCAGGCGTTGTCCTTGCCGCGACCGAGGTTCTTGCACGAATTCAAACCGCGGCAGGTGTGCGGTTCGTCGATGATCAGCTTTTCGGCATCGGACAGCGCGACGGCATTCGCTGTCGTCGGTCCGGTCGGATTGGACTTCGGTGTCGGTGTCGCACCGCCACCACAGCCAATCGTCGTTCCGGCAATCATCCCACCCAAAGCCGCGACAGTCAGCTTGTGAAAATCGCGGCGGTCCAATCCGTTGTTCTGCATGACAGTCTCTTTCGGTCTGTGAAGGATGCGTGTTTCGCCCGCGAGGGAAACTCAGCGGGGCATTCGCGCCGAGACGGCGACGACTGCGGAAAGAGTATCGGGAGAAACGCGCAGGATGCAACCTACGGCGACGGCCCTGATGGCCCCGGTCTGAACGTCTCATTGAATCCGGACACGATGTAGGGTGGGACCAGCGGCGCTTCGCCGCGCCGGCCCACCACGCATTCTCGATGATTCTTGATGGTGGGCCGGCGCTCGAAGCGAGCTGGTCCCACCCTACACTGAACGCGAAGATGGCTTTGATCCGAGTGCGACGGTCGCTGGATCGTCGAGGGTGCTGGCTGATATTGTCTGCGTGAGGAGCTTGTCTCATGTCCCACATGTCTGTCGGATCCGCCGTGCCTGCGCTGTCAGAACGCCGATGGACCGCGTTCGTCCTGACGGGACTGGTGCTGTCGGCGGCGTTGCACCCCGTTTCGGCGGACGACTTCTGGTGGCAGTTGAGTCGCGGTCGGGCAGTCGCGAATGGCGAACTGGCCCCGAGCCGGAGCTTGCTGGCCGGCGACTTGCTGGCCGAGGCGGACTGGTTGGGCGGGCTGCCGTTCTTCACGCTGTACGAACTCGGCGGGCTGTTTGCGCTGATGCTGTTGAAGCTCGCGGTCGTGTCCGGGTTGGTGGCTTGGTCGCGGCGAACCGGCGCGACTCTCGGATGTGCCGCGCGGTGGCTGGTCACCGTCGGACTGACACTTGTCGCAGTCCAGGCCTGTGAACCGACACCCGCGCTGTGGGACGTGTTGTGCCTCCTCATCGCATCGGGTTTGGTGGAACGAATGCGACGGCGATTCACGGTCGGACGACTCATTGGTTTCGGGGGACTCGCCTGCGCGTGGGCGAATCTCGCGCCGGGCTGCCTGCTGATCGTGCTGCCGCTCGCCGAACATTCATTGCGGCCGGCAACCACGGACGCGCCGAAGATCACCGCGCGCGCGATGGCGAGTCTGCTTGGCATGGCGCTGTTGGGACTGAGTCTGACACCGCGCGGCGTCTTCACGATCTGGGACTCGGCCCGTCAACTGGTGCCACTGCTGGTGGAATCTCCCGAGATTCTGCGGGAATCACCGTGGCACCCGCTGTGGTCGGGAAACGTTGACTCGCTGATGATCGGCTGGCTGATGCTGATGTTGATGGCAGTCGTGGTGTTGATCCGAATGCGGCGGGACAGGTTGAACACCTGTCCCGCGACTCCGCATCCTCTGTCCAACGGCCTGCTGTTGGCGGGCGTCGTGAGTCTGGGTTGGTGGTCGCGTCCCAATGCCGTGGTCCTGTCGGTGTGGCTCGTTCAATGGATCGCTGCCAACACGGTGAGTGGCATTCCCGCGAACGGCTTTTCGTCGCGAACCGTGGGACGCATGTTCGCGCGGCTGGTCCCCTGCGCCTGTCTTCTCATGGCGGTTGGCTTGTCATTGGGAGTGCCGGCTCTGACGGAGTCACGCTTGGGTTGGGGACTTCATCGCCGGCTCGAAGATCGACTGCTGGAGGGATCGCTGGGGCCCGCTTCATCGAAGCCTGCTTCCGTGCCCGATTCGTCGCGGCAGGAAACCGCCCACTGCACCGACGTGCGCGCCGCCGGAATGCTGGCATGGTTGAGGCCAAGTCACTCGAAGCCGTTCCTGGTTTCACAACGGGCGCTGCTCAATGGGCGGCTGCGGGAGGAAGTGTTGCTGAACCGAGAACTCGAAACTGGCTGGCTCAAACAGCACCGACGCGCCGACGGAACCGCAGGCGGCTGGTGGCTGACACTCCGCGCGAGGCACACCTCGTTGCTGGTCTGCTCGGCGGAACGAACCCGGCTGATCCAAAGCCTGCAGCCCACCATCTGGAAGCCGCTGTCGATTGACTCGCCAGTCATCCCCTGCGCGCTCGCGGGCGATCCCCGATTCGCGCCGCGGATCGCCGAAGTGCGGTTGCAGCAGCAACTGGTGGATCGCGGGGCATGGGTGTTTCAACCCGAGCCGGTCGCGGGAAACGACCGGATCGTCGACTTGATCGGTTGGGCGACGGGCCAACCCGATCCCGAACCGATTCTGCGTCAATCCGCCGTGTTGCGCGCGATGAACCTGCCACTGGCGGCTGCGCGAGTGCTGCGTCCGCTGCTACCGGTCGACACATTCTCAGAACAAGTGCGACGCGAATGGGTGGCGAGTCAGAGGGAACTCGCTCACCGTGAATTCCTGACGACGGGGCAGGTGGGCGAGTTTCGGCATCGAGTTCTTGATGCGCTCGGTGTTTCGCTCCGTCAATCGGCAACGTCCACGGCGGAGAAAAGCGCGGCCGCGGTGGAAGCGGTCTTGAACTGGTCTCCGGCGGTGTCGCTCTATCTCGCCGGAAATCCGCATGCGGCAGCGGAACTCCTGAAGCACGGATCGGCAGCCATGATGTCCGCCAGCGCGATGCTCGAATGGGAAGCCGGGCGCCCGGACGAGGCGAACGCGATCTGGCATGCTTTGCGGCAAAAGTTCCCGCGCAGCCGATACTCGCTGGCGAGTCGCCAAGCTCTGGAGGCCGGGGATTATTGAAGGTCGTCGTGCCGACGAACAATGGCGTTGTGCGTTGATCGCGTCCAAGTGTGGCCAACAAGACTCCATGATTTTTCTGCCTCTCTCTTTCTGTCTCCTTCTTCCTGGACCTCGAAGGCAGGGCGACAGAAAGAGAGAGGCTGAAAGATGAACGCCGATGACGTCCTGACGACCACTCCGAAGCAAGTGTTGCACAGCCCCGAAGTGCCATTCGCCGCATCAATGTTCAACGCGGGATGATCCCCTCCCACTTCGCCCGAAGTCGCGCATAGTCCTCCGGTGTGTCGAGGTCCGTGAGTGCTTCGTCGGTGTCGACGGGAAGCTCGGTGACTTCATCCGCATGTTCGCGGAGCAGCCAGTTCAGGCCGCGGTCGGCGGGGATGTGTGCGACTTCACGCGCCAGGCTCCACCGGAACAGCGCCGGATGTCCCCGCCGTGTTCCGCACCGGGGCACCAGGATCGTCGGGTGATCCGCGTCCCAGCAAGCCAGCACCGTATCGATCAGGTCGCGATCGAGAACCGGATGATCCGCCGGGACGAGCAACCAGCCGTCGTCGTCGCGTGGTGAGAATTCGCGCTGGATCGAATCCAAAGCGAGCGACACGCTGGCGCGCATGTCGGGCGGATCGATCGCCGGGACGACCAATGAACCACCGAGACGCGACACTTCTGTTTGCAAGGCAACATCGCCCGAACGAACGACCACCGAGCAACTCGTGATGGCGGGACGGTCCAGCGCCAGCAACAGCCGTTCGATGATGGGAACGCCCGCCAGGGTCAACAAAAGTTTGGGCTGACCCATGCGCCGGCTGAGTCCCGCGGCGGGAACAATGGCAAACAGTCGCGAAGAGTCACTCAATGGACATTCCTTGACACCTGATGAAGAGCCTTTGAGAATCGCGGCCCGCGATCTTGTCGCCCGCGATCTTGTCGCTCATTTCAATCCACACACCGACGGTTCCGGCTCGCCGCTTGTTCCGGAAGGGACACTGATGAAGACACGAACACCAATTCAGGCGGCTGGTCTCTGCGGAATCTTCGCGGCTGTCGCCTTTCTGGTTGTCGCTTGGTCAGTGATCGCCGCTCCGCCCGTCAAGCTGACGAACGACGTCGCATCCCCCGCGGATTTGACCGCGGAAGTCGGCTCACTCTTGGCCGCCGCCGATCAAGGGCTCGCGTCGGTCGAATCGTACAACGATCGCCGCGATCAACTGAAGCGGCAGGCGATTCAAATCGCGATTCTGGCGCAGGCTCTGGCGGAACACGAGATAGATTCACCGTTGAAGAAATCCGCTCCCGGTCTGCGCAACGCCGCACTGGCCCTGGCGCGCGCGGCGTCGTTCGATGAGGCGGCTCCGGCACTGGCTCGACTGAAAGAGGCCGCGGAGGGGAAGCTGAGCGGCACTCCGGCCGTCGAAGCGGATTGGGGCAAACTCGCTCGAGCCGGTTTCCTGATGCCTGCCATGAAGGAGCGGAGCGAATCGATCAGGAGGGCTCTGCGCCGACCCAAGGATCCCGATATGGAAAGCCGGCACGCGATGGCGATCGCGCTGATGATCCTCGCCGTCCACGGAGACACTCAGGCGGTCAAGAACCCCGCGGACAAACCCGCCTGGCAGGAATGCTGCGTGGAATTGCAGGGACACATGTCCCGCGCCGCCGCCGCAATCAAGGCCCGCAACGATTCCGCCGTCGATCATTTCCGACTCGGCATGGAAGCCTGCGACAAGTGCCATCAGAAGTTCAAGCCGTGAATCACACAGCACATGTTCCAAGCAGGGTCGCTTAACCCTGAGTCAACGGCGAAGGGGTCGGATGCCAGCGCCCCGAGCCCATTGCAGGCAGTGCCAGCGGAGACGAACGCGTCTGCCCGCTCCGCCTTCGCCGTTGGCTCAGGGTTAAACGACTCGGATATGTCACTTTCCACCGCATCAGGTGGAAACGAAAAGCCCCTTGTTTTCTCGGACAGTCCGAACAAAACAAGGGGCTCGTGATTTCGCATCCGGACGGTAGACCATCCGGACCGTGATCAGGCGGTCTTCATCGCGGCACCCAGGATCTGGCTGGTGCTGGGACGCATGACGCGCGGGTCGACCTGTTCATTCTTCAACAGCGTCGCGCGGATGTCCTTGCCGGAAATCGAGACCGGCTTTTCACCCTGATGACGTTCGGTCAGGTCCACTCGCCCGACCGAATCGTAGTAGGCGGCGAAGCCCACCTTCAACGGTTGGATTTGCAGGTCGCCGTTCAGCTTGTCGAAGATCTGGTGCGCGTCGAA
>JANMLE010000486.1:0-2246 GCA_031372385.1 Planctomycetota bacterium
AACTGCCCTTGCGGATTTGGCGCGACTCCGGCATATAATCCGCACCCTCCCAACGGATCTGGACGGGTTGTTCCTTCAAGGATGTGATTCATGTGTTGATGGATGTCTGCGAGCCTGGCCTTGGTGGGGGCGCTGCTGTCCACCTTCGCCCTCGCAGGCGAGACCAACCCCGATGACGCGGCCGCGCACGGTTCGCTCGTCATTCTCGGTGGTTCCGAGCGGTTCGATCACATCGAGTACTGGGAGCAGATCGTCGAACTCGCGGGAGGCCCCGGTTGCCGGATCGCGGTTTTTCCCACGGCCAGCGGCGATCCTGGGAAGAAGGGCGGCTGGGTGATCTCGGCCCTGAACAAGGCGGGCGCCGATGCGTTTCTGGTCCCCGTCGCCTGGCGCAAGATGCCGCGGTCGCCCCAGGACGCCGTCGCCGACCCCGAACTGGTCGAACAGGTGCGCGAAGCGACCGGCGTCTTTCTGATCGGCGGCGAACAGGACAAGATCGTCAAGGCGCTGTACACCCCCGAGGGACAGAACACGCCGATGCTGGATGCCATCTGGGATGTCTACCGCAAAGGGGGCGTCATCGCCGGCACCAGTGCCGGGGCCGCCGTGATGAGCCGCATCATGTACCGCGATGCCGATTCGGTTCTGGAGACCATGCTTCGCGGAGTTCACTTCGGCAAGGAGATCGACCGCGGCTTGGGATTCCTCGACGGGGAATGGTTCGTCGATCAGCACTGCTTGGTCCGCGGCCGGTTTGCCCGGACACTGGTCGCCATGCATGACCAAGGATTCAAGTACGGCATCGGGGTCGACGAGAACTCCGGAGTCATCGTTCGCAACGGCAAGGACGTGCAAGTGATCGGCTACAAGGGAGCCCTGATCATGGACCTCTCCAAGGCCGAGCACAACGCCAAGCTGGGCCGCTTCAACCTGAAGAACGTGCGGCTCACGTACCTCGACCGCGGAGACCGCTACGACCTGAAGACGCGCGTGGTGACTCCGTCGGACGACAAACTGGATGATGAGAAGCTCGACCCCACGTCTCCGGATTTCAAGCCGTACCTCGACCGGCCGCTGTTCTTCAACGACATTCTCGGCAACACCACCGTCGCGGACCTGATGGGCAAGTTGATGGAGTGCATGCACGCGGAGGCGATCGGTCTGGCGTTCGACGGCACCGAAGCGCGAAAGCACTCGGTCGACGGCTTCGAATTCAAGTTCATTCGCGACGACGAGAGCATCGCCTGGTACACCGAATCACACGGCGGCGACGATTACACCGTGCTGAACATTCGACTCGACATCCGCCCGATCCGCATCACCGGGCCACTCTATGACGCGGAAGTGACACCCTGACGCACGGCCGCGGGGCGACTGCCGCCCACGCTGGATCAGCAGCCTGTTGAAAAAGCCGTAGCACGGACGCCTCGTCCGTGGTTTCCAAGCGGAATTCGCTCGGACGAGCCGTCCAAGCTACGGCTTTTTCAACAGGCCGCCAAACGACAGTGCGCGCGTGGCATCGCCGCACGGCGATCGGATATGCTCTCGCCACTGTCTGGCCTCCTCCCGAAATCCCCCTGCCGAGTCCGCCATGAGATCCGTCGCCCACTGCCTGCTGTTGCTTGCCGTCTCCTCGTCTGTCGCCGTTGCCGCTGACTGGAAACAGTTTCGCGGACCCGATGGCCAGGGTCACGCCGATGCGAAGAACCTGCCGCTCACATGGAGCGAGACCGAGAACGTGCTGTGGAAGACGGCGATCCCCGGTCGCGGCTGGTCGTCGCCGGTTTACTCGGGCAACACGATCTGGTTGACGACCGCGGTCGAGACTCCGCTGACCGCCGATGAACTCGAAGCGGCGCGCAAGCAGAAGCTGGCCGGAAACCCGCTGGCCAAACAGATGAGCCTCGTCGGTTCGCTCTCGCTCCGCGCGGTGAGTGTCGATGCCCGGACCGGCAAGCTGCTGGGCGACGTCGAACTGCTGACCGTCAAGGATCCCCCCGCGATCCATTCGCTCAACAGCTACGCTTCGCCCACGCCACTGCTCGACGGCAACCTGCTGCTGTGCCACTTCGGCGAACTCGGCACGGCGTGCCTCGACACGTACGCCGGCAAGGTGAAGTGGAAGGCCACTCTGCCGTCCGCGCATTCGGTCGGCGCCGGAAGCTCGCCGATCCTGCATGGCAACCGGTTCATCGTCCCGTGCGACGGCACCGACCAGCAGTACGTCGTCGCGTTGAACAAGCTGA
>JANMLE010000504.1:0-5837 GCA_031372385.1 Planctomycetota bacterium
CTCATCATCCACTCGCATCAACCCGGTCGGCTGCCCGTTCTCGTCGAGTTCATGCCAGACCGGAAACGGCTCACCCCAATACCTCTGCCGCGAGAAGAGCCAGTCGCGCAGACGGTAGTTCACAGCCTTGCGACCAAGTCCGTTCGCGGCGAGGTCATTGGTGATTCTCGACTTGAAGTCCAGAGTGGCAAGTCCGGAGTAGCGGCCAGAATTCATTGCAACTCCGAATTCGGTCATCGCACCGCCAAAGCACCACGGCGACGTGCTGTAGAACGCTCGCAATGTTTGCGCGAGTTGGGTCTGGTCGTGGCGGTCCTTCCATACGGATGCGATGAAATCTCGAATCGATTTGATTCGTGCGGTGACGACCGGTTGGTGACTTTGTGTGAGTTCCCAATCATTTCGCGCGAGCTCCGCCTGAACGGCTTCTGGAGAAAGCTCGGTGTATTGCTGATTCTGGAGCAACCAGCCGTCTGTTGGTTCGATGACGGGAATGATCGGGATGTTTGCGTGGCAGGCGAACTCAAAGTCACGGTCGTCATGCGCTGGCACAGCCATGATGGCTCCTGTGCCGTAACTGATGAGAACGTAGTCAGCGATCCAGACGGGAACCTTCTCGCCGTTGACCGGATTGATCGCATAGCCTCCGGTGAAAACTCCAGTCTTGTTCTTGGCAAGGTCGGTTCGGTCGAGATCGCTCTTCATCGCGGCCTGTCGGCGATAGTCATCGACGGCGGCTTGCTGTTCGGGTGAGGTGAGTCGATCGACTGCCAGATGCTCGGGGGCGAGAACCATGAATGTCACCCCGAACAACGTGTCGGGGCGAGTCGTGTAGATGCGAAGGACGTCGTTCGACGGCTCCTTCGGGAAACCGGTCTTCGCGCGAGCGGCCTTCCATGCCTCAAACTCTTCTTGGAGCGAGGCATCGTCTCCGCCGAAGTCGATTCCAATCGACATGCCGCCCGCAGTGAAACCGAGATCCAAAGTTCGACTCTCACCGATGAAGAAATCGACTTCGGCCCCCTCGCTGCGGCCGATCCAGTTGCGTTGCATCAGCTTGATCGACTCGGGCCAGTTGAGGTCTTCCAATTCGTTGGCGAGCCGATCGCCGTAGGCCGTGATGCGGAGCAGCCACTGGCGCAGCGGCGTGCGTTCGACGGGATGACCGCCCCGTTCGCTCTTGCCGTCGATGATCTCTTCGTTGGCGAGGACCGTCCCCAGCGCGGGGCACCAGTTGACGGGGGCCTCGTGCTGATAGGCCAGTCGGTGCTTGTCCTGATAGCGCCGCACCGCCTCCCGTCCCTGTGAGGCGACGTCGGCGGGAATCGGCAACTCGTAGATTGGCCGCCCTCGGCCGATCCGCTGCTTCCCATCGGGGCCGGTCCACGTGTGCTCGGCGTCGTACCAAGTATCGAAGAGTTGGAGGAAGATCCACTGCGTCCAGCGGTAATAGTCGGGGTCGGTCGTGGCCAACTCGCGCGACCAGTCATAGCTGAAGCCGAGCGACTTCAGTTGCCGCTTGAAGGTCTCGATGTTCTTCGCGGTCGTGGTGGCGGGATGAGTCCCCGTCCGGATCGCGTACTCTTCGGCGGGAAGGCCGAACGCATCCCAGCCCATCGGATGCAGCACCTGCTTGCCTCGCATCCGACTGTACCGGCAGACGATGTCGGTCGCCGTATAGCCCTCGGGATGCCCCACGTGCAGCCCGGCCCCCGACGGGTACGGGAACATGTCCAGCACGTACATCTTGGGCTTGGCGGGATCGATGGCACCGACCCGAAACGTCTGGAATTCGTCCCAAAATGCCTGCCATTTGGGTTCAATGCGTTTGGCGTCGTAGCGGGGCATGGTGGATTGGTTCGCAGGCTGGAAAGGTGTGGAGTGGGCGTGCAACGTGCCCGAGTCTGACACGCGCTGCCGACGGCGGTTCGCCGAACCGGCTCAAGAGTGCGGACAGTGTAGAGACCGATCCGGCCGCTGAGAAGGTTCGTGCCGAGAACAACGTTTAGCCCCAACGCCATCGGCGTGGGAGCAAACGCGGGCCAACCGTTGATCGCACGCACGCCGTTGGCGTTGCGGCTAAACGTTTCACCGATGGCCGCGCAGCAACAGCGCCGGTCCATATTCACTCGCTCTTGTCGGTCTTGTCCGCCAGCACGGCTTCGAGTGCGCCGCGGAGTTGGTCGCCGAACCGGGCGCCTCCGCCGACGAACAGCCGGACGACTTTGCCGTTGCGGTCGATGATGACCGTTTGCGGAATGGACGTCGCGCCGTATTTCTCGGCGGTGCGACCATTGCGGTCGAGGGCGACGGTCATCTTGAGCTTCAGGCGGTCGAGCGCCGCCTGGACGCGGTCCTCGGTCTCCTCCAGATTGACGGCGACCAGTTCCACCCCCCGGTCGGCGAACTCGTGCGCGACCTTGTCGACCTGCGGCATCACCTGCAGGCAGGGGCCGCACCACGACGCCCAGAAGTCGAGCACGATGATCTTGTCCTTGTGCTCGGACAGGCGGTACTTCGTGCCGTCGAGCAGATCGAGTTCGAAGTCCGGCGCCGGCTTGCCGACGAGCGCCGCATCCTGTCCCTCCGCGCCGTCGCCCGCGCCGTCACCGTCATCGCGGGCGGCCAGCGGATCGGCGGACGCCTTCAGTCTCCATTGGTGAAACGCCAGTGTCGCGGCGTCGTGCTCGATGGCCGGGCCGATCAGCAACTGATCGATCTTCTGAAGATCGACCCGGCAGACTCCCAGCAGTTCGCTGCGGCCCGACAGCACGGTTCCGGCCAAATGCTCGGCGACAAACGTCAGCCGGTTGCCGTCAGTTCCCGGACCGCTGCCGTCAAATCCCGCTCCGCGGGTCGCCTTGATCTTCTTGGCGTTGGCCACTGTCGTGATCGTCAGCACTTCCGCGTCAATCACGTAGTCCAAGCCCAGCGGTTCCAGCAACTGCTTGAACGCGGTCTGCAACGTGATGCCGTCCATTTTCAGTGACACTTTCGGATTGCCGATGCCGGCCTCCGCCAACGCCGGCTTGTCAATCTCGATGTTGATCGCGTGCTGGTTTTCCAGAGAGTTCAAAACTTCTTCAAGTGGAGAGTCATTAAACGTGACCGCAGTCTTCTCCGACAGCTTCAATTGGATTCGTTCTTCGCTCTTACTCCGCGGCGCATTGGAGTCGCGGTGTTCGGCCAAAGCCTGCACGCGGGTACCGAAATGCAGATCCGGGGCGGCCTCGGGCTTGGCCGTGCCGGTGATCTCATCGGCATGCAGCCAGATGATGCGGGCGACGCGGTCGCGGTGCAGCGTCTTCTCTTCGAGGCGGATTTCGACGCGGATCTGTTGTTCGTCCATCGACACGATGCGGCCGCGGAGGTAGTCGCCATCGACGGAACGGATCAGATGCGTCGGCGGGTTGTCGCGCTGCATGCGGGGCAGCATCAGCAACCGCTCTTTCTTCGTCTTCGGGATCTGGACGGGGGCGGCGTTGGGGACCAGTTCGAGCACCTTGAGCTGGTCGTGGCGGATGAAGGTGGCATCGGTCATCGCCGCCGCGAACGTGACGCCGGTCTCTTCGATGGTGACCGAGTCGCACGGGATGGTGTCACCGGAACGGAGATGCAGGACGGGCTTCTTGGCCTTCGGCTTGGGTGACGTGTCCGGAGCCCCCGCTCCACCCACCAGAGTCTGCACCTCGCGCGCGACCCCGGCTTGCGGCATGACGCGGACCATGCGAGTCACGTTGGCCTGCGGGACAGTCTGTGCCTTCGGCGGCGGATCGCGGTAGACGACGCGCGCCGACACACCCGGTCTGAGCGGACTCGGCGACTTGCTCTGCACGGGTTTCCAGACCAGGCCGTTGGCGTCGTTCTGTCCCGCTTCCACCAAGCCGCCGTGCAGGACGGTTCCTTCGAGTTCCAACCGTCCCGCGGGAAGAACCGGTTCGGCGCGCGGAGTCGAAGCCAGCGCTGAGTCCCGCGGGTCGAGTCCCATCAGGGCCTGAAGCGACTCGACGGGAGACGGCAATTCCTCGCGAATGCCCGGACACTTCAGCCAGACTTTGTTCTGTTCGACCTTCACCAAGTCGCCGCTGATGCGCTGACCGTTGAGGCCGACGGCCCGCAGCGACCGCGCGACGACCGCGTTGTCCTGGGAGAAGAACACGTCCTGCACCTTGTCCCCGGCGACACTCTGCGCGGTGCCGTTGCTCTCGACCACGAACTCGTGCCGGGCCGCGTCGTACGATTTGATTTGACCGTACGTGATCGAACCGTCGGTCCCGTGCAGCCGCGACTTCTCCGCGTCAACCGGTCGCGGTGACTCGCCGTTCCAGCGACCGATGCTCAGCCGTTCGAGCCGGACGTCGCCGGACTTGTTGGTGAGTTGCAGTCCCCCGAACGCTTGCGCCTTCCCGCCGACGACCGTCAGATCCGCCAACTGTTTTCCACTGGAGGAAAAGACCAACAATTGCCCCTTCGGCTGATCCAGGAACGCCTGCAAATGGACGCGGCCCGCCCCCGGCTTGACCGGCTGCAGGCTGGCGAGATCGGCCTCGCGTTCGGTTTCTCGCTGGGCGACGAGGTGGTTTTCCCAGACCTCGAACCGGAACGCGCGCTGCACCGACTTCGAGTCACCCACACCGAGGGAGAGTTCGAAATCCGCCTTGTCCTTCCATGAGATTTCAAACTCAAACCGTGCCTGTGGCGGCAGGCCGAAGTCGCGCCGGAGGATCGCGCCCGCTCGGTCGGAAACCAGGTTCCCGGCCTCCTCGCGCCATCCCTTGGCGGTACCCGACATCTGCCAGCCCTTCAGACCGCTCGGACCGTGAAACAACAATTCGGTTCCCCCCTGCCAGCGGTACATCCGCCGCAGGATGGTCCGGTCGACATGCAGCCGTCCCAATCCCGGCACATTGAGCACCGCTTCATTTCCCTGCAGGGCCACCAGCGCACCGAAGAGCAGGTCTCCACCCGCCAGTTCAAAGCAATAGGCCCCGTCGGGCTGAGTCAGCTTGGCCGGAATGGGGAATTGAACGGTGACGACCGCCTGGGTCGGAAACTGAAACGGCACGGTGAACGCCGGGGACTGCCAGGCCAGACCGTCACCGGTCGCGGAGTCCACCAAACGGCCCGCGACGTAATCGCCGTTGTTGAGATGCATCACGGCCCCCGTCGCGGCATCCGGTTGTTCCGCCGCACCCGTCGTTGTTATCGACAGGCCGACGGCCGCGAAACAGGCAAGCCACGGCAGTGAAACGATGGCTCGTAGGCAGGATTTGCTCATCACAATCTTTCCGTAGGGACCTCTGGGGCGATCGGCGGGAATCGGCATACAAGCACGCAGCGCAAGCAAGCAAGCAAGTGAGTGAGTGAGTGAGGGAGGGAGGGAGTGAGTGAGGGACTTATCAGGCACACTCGCTTGCGCGTCGTGCTTGTAAGTGGGGAAACTTTCATCTGCCGCCCGCTTGTACCATTCGTTGCAAACCTCGCCCTCCCGGTCACCTCAACGTTCATAGATCGGCAGGAAGCGGTAGTTCAGGGCGAGTGCCAGCAGCGACATCGACGTTCCGATCGGCGCTCCGAACTGGCTCCGGAAGCTGCCGTCCGGCGCTTGGTTGGCCTTCAGTTGCCGCACCAACAGCTTGTTCCATTTTTCCCACACGACGACATCCCCCTGGAACAACGCCTGGGCCTGGTAGTAGCGCGTGTATTCGGCGTAATGGTCCTGCGATGACGTTTCGATCCGTTTCGCCAGGTACGCCAGTGTCGCCTTGAACTGCTTGAGATCCTTCCTCCTCGCCACGGCATAACACAGCGTCGCGATTGAGATCCGCGCGAACGAC
>JANMLE010000510.1:0-10368 GCA_031372385.1 Planctomycetota bacterium
GTGGTCGACATCTCCTGACGGCGCGGTGATGCGGCGGAACCAACGGGAAATCACGGACGGGGCGTCCGTGCTACAGTTTTTCAACCCGCTGCTCACTTCAACTCCAGGAAACAAACATGCTCCCGCGAATCGGCATGACGCCATTGGCACTGTGGCTGATGTTCCCGCTCTTGGCAGCCGCCGAGCCAGATCGCGGTGACGTGGAGTTTTTCGAAAAGAAGATTCGTCCCGTGTTGGTTGAGCACTGTTACGAGTGCCACTCGTCCTCCGCCCGTGAGAGCAAGAAGCTCAAAGGGGGACTGTTGCTCGACACCCGGAACGGGCTGCGGGCGGGTGGGGAATCGGGGCCAGTCCTCGTTCCCGGCCAGCCGGGCAAGAGTCTGTTGCTGACGGCGCTGCGCGGCAATGGTGATGCGGTCGTGATGCCGCCAAAAGGGAAACTGCCCGACGCCGTGATCGCCGACTTTGAAAAGTGGATTCAATCGGGGGCATCCGACCCGCGCGACGAAGTGACCACCGCGACGAAGGTGATTCAATGGGAGGAAGCTCGCCGCTTTTGGGCGTTTCAGCCGCCGGTCAAGCATGCCGCGCCGCAAGTGAAGGATGCGACTTGGCCTCGCAATGACGTCGACCGTTTCATCCTGGCGGGATTGGAACAACGCGGTCTCAAGCCGGCCGGAGTCGCCAGCCAGCGCGACCTGATTCGGCGGGCGACGTTCGACCTGACGGGGTTTCCGCCGACGATCGAGGAAACCGAAGCGTTTGAAAAAGACGAATCGCCGCTGGCCTTCGAGACCGTGGTCGACCGGCTGCTCAAGTCGCCGCACTATGGCGAGCGCTGGGGACGGTACTGGCTGGACGTGGCTCGTTACGCCGATGACAAGGCGCTGGCCTTCGCCACTCCCTGGCCGCATGCCTGGCGCTATCGGGATTGGGTGGTGAAGGCGCTGAACGACGACCTGCCGTACGACCAGTTTGTCCGCCTGCAATTGTGCGGCGACTTGCTGCCGGAACCGAAGACCGATTACACGCTGCGGCTGGCGGGGCTGGGCTTTCAGGGACTGGGGGCGGTTTACCACAAGGGGTCCGTGGCCGAGCAGGTGAAGGCGGACGAACTGGATGACCGAGTGGACACGCTGTCGCGCGGGCTGCTCGGGCTGACCGTGGCGTGCGCCCGGTGCCACGACCACAAGTACGATCCGATTCCCACGCGCGACTATTACTCACTGGCCAGCGCCTACAACGGAGCCGACTGGAACGAGATCGCGTTGGCTGCGCCGGACGTGGTCGCCCTCTTCAATGAAGGACAGCGTCAAATCAAGGAGCAGGACGAACGGATGCGCCAGTGGTTCCGCAACATTGGTCAGCGCGAAGGACAACAGCGATTCGGCCAGATCAGCCAGCTCATGCAGGTTGCGTGGCGAATGAACGTGTTGCAGGCGAAAGGGGTGAAAACGACGGTCGAAGACGTCTCGCAACGGGAAAAACTCCATCCGTACTTTGTGAACCGCTTCCAAGAGTTCCTGCGACCGGATCGCAAGAGCGAGGCCATCAAACGCTTCGCGCAACTTGATCGCTGGTTCGCCAACGACGCCGCCGACAAGGAGGCCGTCCCACAGGATGCGAAGTACGAAGACCTGCGTGTCCCGGACGCCATCCGTCAGATCGCCGATCAGATTCAGCAATTGGCGCAAGCGTCACTGCAACGGCGCGACGATCTGAACCGCCAATACGACGAAGCGCTGGCCCAGGCGAAGACTGACGATGAAAAGAAGAACGTCAAGCGGCAGGCATTGGAACCCGAGCATGAGCAATTGCTTAAAAACATCTGGCTGGATGCCGGCGGGCCACTGCACGCCGATGACGGCAACACGGAGCGACAACTGCTGAGCGACGAGGAGAAACCGCAACTTGTCGCGATGCGCGACGAACTCGAACAGCGCAAGAAATCCGCGCCGCCGCAGAATCCGGTGGCGCACGGCGTCGCAGGGGGCGGGAACGCGATGCCGATCTACATCCGGGGCAATGTCGAGCGGAAGGGTGAATCGGCACTGCCCGGCTTCTTGCAGATCCTGCGTCGGGCCGAAGACGCCAACGGCGGCGATGTCGCGAAGAGTCCGAAGTTCACCCGCTTGGATCTCGCGGACGCCATCTGCTCGCCGAACAATCCGCTCACGGCCCGCGTGATTGTCAATCGCGTTTGGCAGCATCACTTCGGTCGGGGCATCGTCGCCTCGGCCAGTAATTTCGGGCTGGTCGGCGACCGGCCCACACATCCCGAATTGCTCGACACGCTGGCGGTGCGCTTCGTCGAGTCGGGCTGGTCGCTGAAATGGCTGCATCGCGAATTGATGCTGTCGTCCGTGTATCGGCTGAGCGCGAATCAGGACAGGCACAACATGGGTGACGACCCGGACAACCGCCTGTTGTGGCGGTACACGCCGCGGCGTCTGGATGTGGAAGCCTGGCGCGACTCGATCCTGGCGGTTTCGGGCAGGCTGGATCGGACCGTCGGTGGACCGGCGGTTGGTCCCTCCGAAGCGGGGCATGCGCGCCGCACGCTGTACGGAATGGTCAGCCGCCGCGATCCGGACAAGATGCTGATCGCCTTCGACTTTCCCGACGCGAATGTCTCCAGCGCGCGCCGTGAAGTGACGACCGTTCCGCAGCAGCAGTTGTTTGTGCTCAACAGCAGTTTCATGATCCAGTCGGCGGAGGCGTTGGCGGTGCGGCTGGAAAAGGCCGCGTCGTCCGACGAACAACGCATCACGCTGGCCTACCAGTGGGCCTACTCCCGCGCTCCGACACCGGAGGAGATTCAATTCAATCTGAAGTTCCTGCAGGCCGCGGCCGAAAACCGCGGTGATGACCGGCTGTCCGCGTGGGGGCAACTCGCGCAGGCGATTCTGGCGGCGAACGAATTCACATGGATCGACTGACTTGGGGAATCTGTAGCTGAATTCGCAAGAATTCAGCCGAGTTCGGTTCGACTCCTCAATCTGAATTCTTGCTATTTCAGCTACAAGACAACACAAACGCCACTTCACAAATCACGCGGCGGGCTCGTCCAGTTCGAGGCTCCACGGGGAATCGCGATGTTCACACGACGGGAAATGTTGGGCCGCATGGGGACGGGCCTGGGTACGCTCGGCCTGGCGGCCGTGCTCTCGGAGGAATCCGCGGCGGCACCGGGTGCCGAGTCACAGGCCGTCAGTCCGCTGATGCTCAAACCGCCCCATTTCGCACCCCGCGCGAAGCGGATCATTCATCTCTACATGAATGGCGGGCCGTCGCACGTCGACACGTTCGACCACAAGCCGGCGCTGCTGAAACACAAGGGCGAGCGACCGGAGAGTATCAAGGATCTCAAGACCGAAAACGGCACCGGCGGCCTGATGCCGTCCCCCTTCAAATTCGAACGCCGCGGCCAGTCGGGGTTGGAGATCAGCGAGCTCTACCGGGAGACCGGCCGCCATGCCGACGACTTGTGCGTCATCAACGGAATGTTCACCGACATCCCCAACCACGAGCCGTCGATGTTCATGATGAACAGCGGGCACGTGCAGGCGATTCGACCCAGCTATGGATCGTGGCTGCTGTACGGGTTGGGGACTGAGAACCAGAACCTGCCCGGCTACGTCGTGCTCTGTCCTGGACTGCCGGTCAACGGCGCGGCGAACTGGAGCAGCCGTTTTCTGCCCGGTGTGTTTCAAGGCTGCCACATGAAGTTGCCGACGAACTTCGACCCGAAGCAGGTGATTCCCGACCTGGCCAACAAGCAGCTCTCGACCGCCTCACAGCGCCGGCAACTCGATCTGATGCAACAGATGAATGCGCAGCACGCCTCGCAGCGCGCCGGTGAGAGTCTACTGGACGCCCGCATTGCGTCGCTGGAAATGGCCTTCCGGATGCAGACCGCCGCGCCCGAAGCCTTCGACTGGCAGAGCGAGCCCGAGTCGGTGAAGTCCGAATACCACGGCACCGACGGCAAGATGAGCGACTTTGGCATGAACTGCCTGCTGGCCCGTCGGATGGTCGAGCGCGGTGTCCGCGTGGTGCAGATCTATTACGGCGACAGCCAACCGTGGGACACCCACAGCGACAACGACGGGCAACACCGGCAGCTTTGCGGCAAGACGGACCGTCCCATCGCCGCGCTGTTGGGTGACTTGAAGCGGCGCGGCCTGCTGGAAGAAACGATCGTCCTGTGGGGCGGTGAGTTCGGCCGCACGCCGGCTTCCCAAGGCAACAATGGACGAGACCACAATCACTGGGGCTTCTCGGTGTGGCTGGCTGGCGGCGGAATCAAAGGGGGGATGACGTACGGTGCCACCGACGAGTTCGGCTATCGCGCCGTGGAGAACCGGTCTCATCCCCACGACCTTCACGCCACGATGCTGCACCTGATGGGCCTCGACCACGAAAAGCTGACCTGGCACTTCGGTGGCCGCGACTTTCGGCTGACCGACGTCGAGGGTCGAGTGATCAGGGACATCATGGCATAGCCCGGATTGTCCACCGCGTCGAAGGGTCGACGCATCTGGCTGTCGTAGCATGGACGCCTCGTCCGTGCGTCCCTTGCGTGCGATGACTCGGCTTTGGCCGCACGGACGAGGCGTCCATGCTACGACAGCCAATGAAACGCCGATCCCATGCGGTCACTCGTCGGTGGCGATCCAACCAAGCACGTCACCCCGCGTGACGATGGCGTCGACGGGGCGGGTCACTTCGACAAGTTCGCCCGATTGTGCGGCTTCGATGTCGAACGTGATTCCCGGCACAAGCACTTCGACGACGCGGTCGCCCGCGATGACTGTCTGGCCCACATCCACCAGCCAGGCGCTGACGCGGACCGCCTCACTGCCGGAGCCCAGGTCCGGCACGGTGATGGGAAATCGGTGGGTGGCGGACTCGGTCGTCATACGGTGAACACATTCTGCATGACGAGGGGGTCGGGAGTCTTTTTCATGCCGCAACACCTCGCTTTGAGCCATTTTCAGCGGTGTCGTGCGGCAGGAGAAAGACTCCCGACCCCTTCTCGCATGGGCTTTCCATTGTCATACGGTGAGCACATCCGCCATCTCGCCAGCGTGGTAGCTCGACCGGACGAACGGTCCGCTGGCGACCATGCTGAAGCCGAGCTTGCGGACCAGTTCGCCGATCTCGTCGAATTCTGCGGGCGGCACGTAGCGTTCGACCGGCAGGTGATCGAGCGTCGGTTGCAGGTACTGGCCGAGTGTCAGCATGTCGACGCCGACGTCCCGCAAGTCGGCGCACACTTCCAGCAGTTCGTCGCGCGTCTCGCCCAGCCCCAGCATCAGGCCGCTCTTGGTCGGCATGCCGGGGGCCTCGTCTTTCACCTGCTTGAGCAGATCGAGTGTCCGCTGGTATTCGGCGTTGCGGCGTACGCGGTCGTATAGTCGCGGGACCGTTTCGGTGTTGTGGTTGAAGACATCGGGCCGCGCTTCGATGACGCGGTGAATGGCGGCGCGGTTCCCTTTGAAGTCGGGCGTCAGGACTTCGACCCGCGATCCCGTCTTGTTGCGCACGGCCAGAACACATTCGTAGAAGTGATCGGCCCCGCCGTCGGGCAGATCGTCGCGGGTCACCGACGTGATCACCACGTACTTCAGGCCCAACCGCTGTGCCGCCTCGGCCACGCGATCCGGCTCATCGAGTTGCACGACTTCGGTCTTGCCGCGGGGAACCGAACAGAATCCGCACGGCCGCGTGCAGACGTTCCCCAGGATCATGAACGTCGCTGTCTTCTGCGACCAGCACTCCGTCCGGTTCGGGCACTTCGCGCTCTCACAGACCGTTTCCAGCCGCAGGTCGGTGATGACATCCGACGTGAACTGCATGCCCGCTTGGGGCAGGGGCCGGCGCAACCAGTGGGGCAATCGCGGCCGTACCGGTGCCGCGTCCACAGCGTCGGCGGGCAGAATGTTCAGCAGTTCGGTGGACATGGACGAGCATTCCTTGGGATGGCGGCGGGGTAGTGGGTAGTGGGTAGTGAGCCCGATTCAGGCGTAGACGTACACTTTTTGGGTGGAGCGGTGCAGCAGGGGATGTCCGGTGTAGAGGTGATAGCCGTCGTAGCCGAGTGATTCCGCCAAGTGCCGGACGAGGCTGGCGCGCACGGTGGCCATGCCGGTTGGACGGTTGCGCTGGGTGGCCAGCGAAGTGACTCGCTGGTCACCTCCGGTCCAGCGCACCAGTTCGAGTGCCTCGGGCGGAATGGAGACGTTGACGTACATCCCGCCATGAGTCACCCCGTCGCGCACGCCTGCCCCGATGAACGCGAACTGTCCGCAGCGGCAGGTGGCTCCAGGGACGGTCGTGCCCGGTTCCGCCTCCACATCCAGGTCCGCCGCGGTCGCGATCAAGGTCTGTTCCAGTCGCTGGCGGTATTCGACCAGGCCGAGTTTCAACCGGGTCAGCGGGACGAGCGAATAGACCGCCACCTGACCGGGGACATGGGCGAAGGTTCCGCCACCGCGACTCAGCCAGCGGATTTCCATCTGCCGGGCGGTCAGTTCTTCACGCTCGACCAGGACATCGGCAAAGCTTCCCTCGCGGCCGATGCTGATCGACGGCGGGTGCTCGCAGACGAACACGATTCCGTGGGTGTCCCGGCGTTCGGCGATCTGGTTCAGCAACCGGGATTGCAGCCCGAGGGCCGATGCGAAGTCGACCTTGCCCAACAGAAACACCTCCAACGCCGTCGAACTCCGGTCACTCTGTTCCCAGTCTGTCGGCGTGTCAGCAGCCATCTTGACGCAGTTGTTTCGGGCGGATATTTCGAACGGGCAAACTCTGATCTCACATCGACCAGTAGCGGCGGAAGTCTATCGGAAGTGCCGATGACGAACAATGAGCCGGAAGCGTCGAACGGGGGAGCCGGAAGCGTCGAACGGGGGAGGGTTCCGGCGTTTCGGCTGGTTTCCGCCGAAGATTCCCCACGCATGGGTTCCAATCGATGGTTGACATCGCCTCTTTGCGATGTACCCTGAGCAGCCATCATATTCTGTGCTTGCTGTTACCTTGTTCCTTTCTTCACTGTTCATGTCTTGACCCGGCGGTCCGCCGGGAATTGTCGTCCTGTTTCTGTTTTCATTTTCAGTTTTTGAGAGAGGGGGGTGCATCCATGAAGCGAAGTGGTTTGCGGTATCGAACGAATGGGCCCGTCGCACGGCGCGGGTTTACCCTGATCGAGTTGCTGGTCGTGATCGCGATCATCGCGGTCCTGATCGCACTCCTGCTGCCCGCGGTACAGCAGGCGCGGGAAGCGGCCCGGCGAACGCAGTGCAAGAATCATCTCAAGCAACTCGGACTGGCGCTGCACAACCATCACGATGTCTACTTGCTGTTTCCATCGGGAGGGAGCGGTTGGACTTATCCCCCCGACATGGTGTCGGTCGGAACCCCCGAGGTCGCTCCCCGTCAGCGCTGCGGCTGGGCTTATCAGATTCTGCCCTTCGTCGAACAGACCGCAATCTGGAAGGGTGGCAATCAAACGACGGTCGCCGCCGCCCAGCAGTTGATCATTTCGGCGGTCATTCCGGGCCTGTATTGCCCGTCGCGCCGCGCGGCTGCGGCACTTCCTCCCACCGGAAGTTGGTACGGACCGGGGGGAACGTACGCACACGGAACAACGGACTACGCCGGCTCGCAGGGTGACAACAACGACGGCTTCATTTGTTTTGCGGATCCGAACCAAAGCGGCCAGGTCATGCGATTCAAAGACATGACCGACGGCACGTCGAACACCATCGCTCTCGGTGAAAAGCGGTTGGATGTGCGGGCTCTGGGCAACTACCAGGGGGATGACAACGAGGGTTACAGCTCGGGATGGGATCACGATGTCATCCGCCGCACCGATCGGCAACCGCGGGTCGATACGAACAACGGCGGCTGGGGAGAAGAGCGTTTCGGTTCGGCGCACGTGCAGATGTTTCATGCGCTGTTTGCGGACGGTGCTGTCCGGGCCATCAGCTACGACATCGACACCACGGTGTTCAGCCTGCTCGGCAGGCGGGCCGATGGCCAGGCCGTGCAAGTGCCGTGACTGTCGGCGCGATGGGACCAACCGCCGGGTTGCTGTAGCACGGACGCCTCGTCCGTGCGTCCATCGATATCTCAGGTTCCGCACGGACGAGGCGTCCGTGCTACGGGGCAATTGAAAGCTGTTCGACCAATAGTGGGCGACCCCTCTCGACAAGTACGCCTTCCGATGGGCCAACTCCCCGTCTCGCCATCCGTCTTCGTGTGATCCTTCCTTCCAAAATCAACTCGTGGGAACTCGACCGATGTCCTCTCGCTGGCTTGCTGGTCTACTGATCGTTCTGCTGGCGTGTGTCAGTTCCGGGTGCGGTGGTCCGTCGACCCCGGGGGGAATCATCGTCGCCGGACGGGTTCTCAATGACGGAAAGCCGATGGAGCTTGTACGTCCGGACGTGGGAGTGGGAATGTTGGAAATCGCGTTGGTTCCCGACGGAGCCGGGGGGGCCGGCAAGGAAGTGACGAAGGCGGACAAGGACGGCAACTTCGAGTTTCGCGGGCCGGGCAATGGCGTTCCGCCCGGTGCTTACAAGCTGGTGGTCCGCCACTGGAAAAACGGGATGGGAACCAAGGATGAACTCGACGGCCGGTTCACCGAGGAAAAGACCCCGATCAAGGTGGATGTTCCCGGTTCATTGATCGGCAAGAAACACGATCTCGGCGTCCTCGAGTTGTCGTCTTACGGCAAGCCGGGTGCGAAAGGTTGACTGACGGATCGGTGGACTTTCAATGCCATGACCGATGAACCCGCCAAGTTGCCGCCCGTCGCGCATGCCATGTGTGGCTGGCCGTTGGCATTGATGTTCGTCGGCGGAGCCATTGGCGGCGCGCTCGGCGGGGCCGCCGATGGCATCAACGTCGTGATCTACAATTCGCGGCTTCCGACCGTCGCCAAAGTGCTGCTCAACGTACTGACCGGCGCGGCGGCAATCGGCGTCTGGTTCGCAATCGCGCTGGCGCTGCGAAGCACCATCAACCGCTAAATGGCCAGTTATCAGTAATCGGAGGTCACTCGCGACAGGGGGCGGCGTCTGACTCTCAGTGATCCGAGGTCAGCCGACTCTCAGTGATCCAAGGTCAGTATGCTGCGAGTCTGTTGTTGGTTTTCAGTCACTCGTGGAGTTGGACTCGTGAAAAAAAGTGACGGTCGTGGATCGTCGGAGGATGATGGTGTCTCAAGTTCGTGATGGGATCAGTCAGCGGGCCGTGGCGCGGTCGTTTCGCGTGTCGCTGAGCACCGTGCAGCGTTGGGTTTCTCGCGCGGGGGACTTGCCACTGGAGGAGGTGGACTGGGTGGCTCGCCCGGCGGGGTGTCGCGTGTCGCCGCGCCGGACCAAGGCGGGTGTCGAGCAGCGCGTCCTGGTGATCCGACGTCAACTGCGGACCAAGAGCGATCTGGGGGAGTACGGCCCCGAGGCCATTCACCGGGAGCTGCAACAGCGCGGCGAGCGCGTGGTCCCGGCCGTGGCCACCCTCGCGCGGATCCTGTCGCGACGCGGTGCGTTGGATGGTCGCAAACGCGTTCGACGAACGGCTCCACCTCCGGGATGGTTCCTGTCCGATGTTGCCGACAAACGCACCGAGATGGACAACTTCGATGCGATCGAAGACCTGGTCATTCGCGGGGGGACCGACGTGAATGTTTTGACCGGAATCAGCCTGCACGGCGGACTGTGTGCGGCGTGGCCGGCCGCACAAATCACCGCGAAAGTCACGGTCGATTGCCTGCTCGAACATTGGCGCGCGGTGGGCCTGCCGCGCTACGCGAAGTTCGACAACGGCACGGTCTTTCACGGAACCCACCGGTGGCCCGACAGCCTGGGCCGAGTCACTCGGATGTGTCTGTCGCTGAAGGTCACTCCGGTGTTCGCGCCGCCGCTGTGCCGGGGATTTCAAGCCGACATCGAAGCCTTCAACCGTCGCTGGCAAGAGGCCGTGTGGTCGCGCTTCACGTTCCGCAACCGAGACGAGGTGGTGGCTCAATCGAACCGCTTCGTGGCCGCACATCGCCGACGATACGCCGTGCGAATCGAAGATGCTCCCGCCCGCAGACCGTTCCCGAAGAACTGGCGACTGAACCTGCAACAGCCGTTGAAAGGGACCGTGATCTACGTCCGGGAAACCAACGCCAAAGGGCAGGCTGTCGTGCTGGGACACACCTTTGACATCAGCCCGGTCTGGGTCCACCGCCTGGTCCGTGCCGAGGTCGATCTGACCAAAGGCCAGATTCGTTTTCATGCCTTGCGAAGGAAGGATCCCCACAACCATCTCCTCTTGGCCACTCACGACTACGACACGCCCACCAAG
>JANMLE010000527.1:0-11066 GCA_031372385.1 Planctomycetota bacterium
CTTCAAGGCCAATCGACCACCGCGATGAACGGCTACAACACGGCGACTCAGACCGCGGCCCATGATTTGACGACGGGCGACGAGAACGCCACCACGCAACTCGGCACGGATCTGCACAACGCCGATGTCGCCGAGCAGACCGCCATTCACAACGCCCAAACCGATTACGACGCGACCGCCGCACTGGCCGAAACCGCGTACGACCACAGCGTCCACGGCGCGCACGATGATCTGGTCGCCGCCGTGACCGAAGACGAGGGCGCACTGGAAACGTCGGTCAATCTCGCGGAGTCCGACTTCGAAACCGCCGCGAAGGAGGCGCTGGCCAAGTACACCAAGTGGGTCGCCGAGGCGTTCGGCACGCCAGCGAATTCCGCTTCGACGACAACGGGCACGACGACAACGGGTAACACCACGACGGCCATGACGACGACCACCACGACGACCGGGAGTGCGATGCCCGGCGCGATGCCCGGGACTTCGATGAGCGGTTCGACGGGCGGCACGATGGGCACCTTGATGACCGGCACCACAGCGGGGACGCTCGGCACGTTCCAGATCGCCGTGAAGGCGGATGCACAGACGGCGTACGACGCGCTGCAGCTCGCCGCCAACGCCGAACGCGATGCCTGCGTTGCGGCGGACACCGCCTACATCACCGCCATCAACGCGGACCAGACCGCGTATCTCGCCGTGTATGTCGGGCTGCAGCAGTCGCTGCAGACCGCGGTCAACACAGCCAACACCCAGGTGAACTCGGCGCGCGACGCCGCGCTGGCGACCTACCATCAGGTGCAGCAGCAGATCGCGTCGACGTTCAACTCCTCGACGACCTCGCCGATGACGATGGACGACTATATGGCGCAGTCCGCCGCGCGGCAGGCGGCCGAGGCCGGCGCGAAGCGCGAGTTCCTGTCCACAGTTGCCAGCGCGGAACTGACCGCCGCGCAGACGGTCGGCCAGCAGTACGTCTCCGCGGTCCGGTCCGAACGGGGCGCGCGGGCCACGCTGATGGTCGCGCTGCGGCACGATGAAAACGCCTGGACCGAAACCAAGGCCGCCGCCGAAACCGCCCTCAAAGACAAGACCGATGTCGCGCTGGCCCGGTTCATGGATGACGTCACCACGCTCGAAGGGAGCTACGACACGGCGGCCGAACAGAAGTTCACCACGTTCGAATCGAAGGTCGCGCTCGCCGAGCAAACCGCCATCGTCGCCGACCAGAACGCCGCAGCCGCCTTCGAGAACGCGCTGGTCGCCGATGAGGAACTGGAAATCCACGCCGACGCCGCGGCCGAAGCCGCCTTCGAACATGCGCTCGAAGACGACGCGCAGGCCGCGGAGAAAGCGATCGCGCTCGCCGACCAAGCCTGGTTCAACGCGGAAGGGGACGCCGAAGCGGACTGGCTGCACGCCGAGACCGACGCCAGCGCGGCCTATGTCGCCGCGCTGGACGCCGCCGCACTGGGTCTCGACACGGAGTTGTCGGCGGACGAGACGGCGGAACTCGCGGCCATCGATGCAGTCTTCACGGCGTGGCAGGGGACCGTGGATGACGCCTGGTCCACGGCGTTTCTCGCGGCAAACGGCTCGTCCGCCGACAGCACCGCCGCGGCCGCGGCGTTCATCGGATTCGGGGACTCGGTGAGCGCGTCCGTCGCCGGAGTCATGACCGGATTCAACACGGCCTACCACGCGCTGACCGGCGCGCTCATCGCGGACGTCACCGCCGCCGATCAGGCGGAAGTGGCCGCCGTGCAAACTCAAACGACCGCCGTCGCCACCGCCACCAAGAACGCGATGCACCAGATCGGCCAGTCACTGAAGGACGAGGAGACCGCCGAAGCCGACGCCGAACACGCCGCGTCCTCGACCGTCAGCGACGCCATCTCCGGCTTCATCACCGGCGAAACCGACGCCGCCGACGCGCAGACCCACACGATGATCGGCGCGGTCACAGGCTACACCAACGGCCTAGTGACGACGGCGTTCGGCGCACTGGTCGGCGACTGGTCCGACCAGGCCACGCGCTACGGCGCAGTGACCGGCGCATCGGTCGGCTTCGCCACGTCCACCATCGACGCCTCCGGCAACTACGAGACCGCCATCCACGGCACCGACTTCGATTCCCTCGTCGCCACCCACCGCCGGGAAGAGGCGCAGCTCAAGTCGATCCTCAACGCCGCCAAACCCCTCGCCACCGCCGGCGCGGCCGCGCGAGTCGCCGACATGCTGATCATCATGCGCGACGACCTCCAACGCCTGCTCGCCCTGGACAACAACCAGTTGGGCCAGTTCAACCCGGACCAAATGACCTCGGTCCTCGCCGCCCGAATGATGATCCCCACCGACTTCACCAGCCCGACAAGCGCCGAACAACTCACCACCCCCAACAACGCCACCCCCGACCAGCAAGCCGCCACCGAAGCCGCCCGCACCCTCATCAACCAAGCCGCCAACACCGCCCAAGGCCTGCGCCAATCCGGAGTCCAAACGGGCGGGATGCAGATGATGCTCGGCAACGCGACGGCCTACGAAGATTCCGCCGCTCAGACAATCGCCAATGAAGGGACACAACTGACCCAATCGAGGGACGAGCAGTTTGCCAAGATGCGTGCCAAAGACGAGGCTGACGCAGAAGTGGCGACTCCGGTAATGGCAGCCGAATCAGCGCCGGTGGCGACTGATGAGTCGGACACCGAGGACGCAAGCGCCAGCGGATCACAGATCTTGCTCGCGGGTACAAATACCACGTCGTTGGCATTTCAGCTTGCGATGGCGAGCTTAATGGCAAGCCACGAACACCACGTCTTTCCACGGGAATTCAAAACGGTTCTCGAAGGTCTTTTCAAGCAGGCGGATCAGAAATTCTCGATCGACGACTTCACCACGTTCGTAGACAAGAACATCGCTCATGCCGCCACGACCGACGAAGTAAGGAAAGGTCTGAATAAGGCGGGACAGACCGCCTCCAAAGGTGGCCTCTGGAATTCGATCCAGAAACTCGCAATTGAGGAAATGAAATCACTTCCACCACAGCAACAGCGAAAGGTGATCCTCGAAACCATCTTCAAGACCGCGAAGGATCTCGACTTCGATCTGACAGATCTCACAAAGTATGGGAGCGACGTCGCGGAGAATAACGCCAAGTCGCTAGCATCGTTCCTGAAGCTCTGTGCAGATGCAGGCGTCGATGAGAAGAAATATGGAAAGCAAATGGGGGTGATGGTTGCCAAATTGCTGACCACTGATGTTGGCAGGCAAATGTTGAAAGACATCGCTCCCGAAATTGGGGAACGGTTTGTGAAAGGCGGCATCAAGTCGATGCTCAAGAATGGGGCCGGCACAGCTCTGAAGAAGTCGTTTGGCCCGTTGTCCGGCTTCGTGATTGCAATGGCAATGCAGAACGGCGATGTCGAAGCCGCAATGTGCGATGCCGCAAACATTCCGCCTGAGGCAATTGAGGAACTGAGGGCGCTGCTGAAAGGCAAAGCGACTTTTGATTTTCGCGTCATGGGAATGACCGAGGTGAACGCGGCTGGTACTCTCAGTGTGGGCCAACGCGCAAAAATCACGGCCCGGGGCACTGACCGAGTGATCGGATATGTCAATGTGACGAAAATCTTGGATGTCGGAGACGGAACCTACCTCGTGACAATCACCGGGGAAAAAGGCCGCTTCATGCAAATGGAAGTCAGTCCAGCCCTAGGCAACAAGATGGGTCTCCCTGATGGATTTCCATACTTTGAATACGCGACGCTGCCCGAGTTGCACGTTCCCAATCCCAAAACCAACTGATCCTTCGTGAGTGTCCCATGCTTTCACCCGTAGTCCTCTGTTTGGCAATGGTGATGCAACTGGAGTCTCCCGTGCTTGACCAGTTTGGTGATAAGTTGCCGCGCGGCGCGATTGCGCGTCTGGGAACCATCCGGTGGCGGCATTCGGACTATTGCCGCCGGGTCGCCTTCGTTGGCAACGGAGAAAGCTTGGTGACGGCGGGCTTTGACGGAGCCGTCAATCACTGGGAGGTTCCCAGCGGCCGGAAACTGCGCACGTTCGGGACCGGGTTGGGCGCGATCTGGGGATTGGATGTCAGCCGCGATGGTCGTCTGTTGGCGATTGGAGCGGAGAGAATGCAAGTTCACGTTTGGAACGTTGAAACGGGACAACCGCTGTGGAACGCGAAGGTTCCGGCAGCGTTGTTCTTGCACGTTCCCGCCGTCGCTTTCTCTCCTGATTCACACCTGCTGGCGGTGATGCGCCCGCCGCGTTCGATCATGATCTTCAATGCCGAGTCGGGTGAAGAGGTCAGATCGATTGAGCTTCATCAACGCGATATTTTTGAATCGCTCTGCTGGAGTCCGGACGGACAACTAATCGCTTGTGGTTCGCGCGGCGGATTGGTCTGCATTTCGGACGTGGCCACCGGAAAGACGCTCGTTGAAGTCAAGCACAACGATCAGATTACGTCGCTCATGTTTTCGCCCGATGGTTCCAAGCTCGCCTCAGCCTCGGGGCTCGCCGCGACCCATCGATCACCCGAGAATCAAGCCGACCCCACACTGCGCGTCTGGGACGTCAAGACGGGACGGGAACTTCAAAAGATTCGCGCTGAAGGGGAGGAAATCAGCGCGCTGGCTTACTCACCCGATGGAAAAAGCCTGGCGTTTGCGGATCGATATCGCGCTCGCCTGTTCAACGTTCTCCCGGACGGGGCTCTCCGTGAACAGCGTGCGCTGGCCGGAACGATGTGGATCGACAGGCTGCAATTCTCCCGCAACGGTAAGTATTTGGCGGCCGGATCGCATGCAGTGAGCCCGTTCTTATGGGATTTGTCCACAGTCGCAGAACTTGTGCAGAAGACGGGGCATACCGATTCCGTCTCAAGCGCCGAATACTCGATGAATGGTCGGTCCCTGATCTCGATCTCTCTCGACCGTTCGTTGATTGCGTGGGATTGGACAACCGGCGACCGTGAACCGTTTCCCATGGTCAGCACCGATCCGCCAGATTGGATCTCACAATCAGGCAGGTATCTCGTTGTGAGTCGTGGAACACCTGACTTCTACTTTCGTTTCATCGACCTGCAAACCAAGCAGGAATTTGGTCCCTTTGCAACTCCGGGGGCTGCGACGACGAATTACGACTTTGACAAGCGACGAAACCGGTTGGCTTCGGCTGGAACGGACGGTGTCCGTGTTTGGGATCTGACGACGAAACGGGCCGTGTGGCATTCCGACTTCGAATCGCACCACGTTCGCTTCGCGTTGGACGGAACACAGGTCGTCGTCTGGTCGTGCTATTCGCCGGAAATCAAAGCCTTCGATTCCGAAACCGGCAAAGTGAAGGGAGTCATGAACATCGGCAGGCATGGTCCGAAAGAGGGTGACATTTCGCCGAATGGGCGACTGCTGGCCATCGCGGTCGGAGATCCGTTCATGGAGAGCACCGCGATTCCGAGCGCAGTCGACGTATTCGATCTGACCACACGGAAAGAAATCCGGCGCGTCACGTTTGATGGCGGGAAAGCCACATGCGTCCGGTTCTACAAGACCGACCAGTTTCTCGTCTCAGGCCACGCCGACGGGACTGTCTGCTTGTGGGATCTCAAGGATGGCACCCGGCTGAAAACGATTAACTGTGCCGGTCCCGTAACCCGCATCGTGGTTCATCCCAACGGAAAAACCTTTGCCACCGTCCACTCAGACACAACGATCTTGACGTGGCACCTTCTAGAGTGAGGGACGGGGAAGCCAAAGGGGTCAGGTCCATTCATGACTGCGTCGGGGTCCCCGGAGATCGTCTTGAACCATCCTGCCGAGAACCAGTCGAGTCGCGCCGGGGGGAATGGTGTTTCACGTGCTCAACCGGGGCGTGGGACGGCAGCGGTTGTTTGGGGGTGAAACTAAGGTGTCAGGAACGAATGGCACTGCCGCATGTCGTGCAAGAGTTTACGGCGGGCATCGTGGGCGAGCCATATCCGCGGTGTTGATTTTCGGCGGTCTGGTGTCGGTGGATTCGTGGGAAGCGGGGATGGCGGGGGTTGGCGCGCACCGGGAGACGTCCGCGGTTCGAGGTCGCGGTGAAGCCGGTGTGTCGGTGGCCGGGGAGCGGCGGTGTTCTCCGGTGGGACGGGTTCGTCACCGCCCGGCGGTGGGGGCCGGGGGTGTGGCCGTTACGCCGGCGACGGTTGGCCTGCGATCAGGCGGGCTTGGGCGGCGGAGCGGAGTTCGGTGAGCAGGGCCAGTGGTGACGGGCGGCGTTTGACCGCGCGGGGTTCGATGCGGTTCGGACGGTCGCCCACGCGGTGCGAGTGGCCGTTGAGGATGCGCAGCGCGATCAGGCGTTCGCGGGCGCTGATCGTGACCCGCGGCGGGACGGGCGAGTCGCTCAGGAAGGCCGCCAGCACCCACGTGTTGGCCAGCATCTGCAGCGCGGAGGCGAAGCTCAGGTGGTGCGGTTGGCGGCCCGATGCCTGCGCCGATTGCAGCAGCGACTGGCGGACCAGGTTGTACGCCAGCAGGCCGGTCCACAGTTCCTGCCGCACGGACTCCGGGCGCTTGCGGCGGAGCACGCCGAGTTGCATCGTGGTCTTGATGTCGCGCAGTTCGAGTTCGATCACCCAGCGGCGGCGATATAAGGCGGAGAGATCGGCGTGCGTATAGATCTGGTGATCGAACAGCGACGTGACGACCACCAGCGGCGGGCCTGTCAGGAATTATGTGTCAGGCAGGATTTGCTGAAGTGTGAGTGAGTCAGTTGAGCGTCTTTGGCATTCGGTCTTCGAAGAGGATGGCGAAGTGGTTGAGGGCTTCTTTCCACTTGGGGATGGGCATCGTCCACTTCTTCGAGGCTTCGTGGATCGCCATGTCGTAGGTGAAGAAAAGGGGATAAGTCCAATTTAATCTTGGCTGAGTGAAGGAGTATTGGACTTATCCCCTTTTCTTCCCTCATCTCGTACTGCTGGAGAAGCGTTTGAATGGGACGTCCAGCTGTCACGCAGAGGTAAGGAGATGCTGGGTTGGCTTTCACGGGAAGGCAATCATGTAAATGTGTCACTCGGCGGACATGTAACACACTAGTTGAGTAACATAATGACGAATCGGTTTCAGTTTTATGAAGTGGTTGTCGTTGTTGATACAAACGATGTCAGGCTTGCACCTGTTGTTGGTGAAGAAGGCACTATTCTTGGTATGTCGCAGGATGACAACTCCGGCCGTTGGGGCTATGCGGTATCTATTACATCCACGGGCGACGTGTGGGATTGTGGTGAGCATCAACTGGAGTCAACCGGCAAGCAGCGGAGTCGATCCGATTTTTATTCAGGCGATTCTGTAAAGGTCGCTGTCGATCCGACAACTGGTGGAGGATCGATGAAGTAAGCAGGAAATCAAAGGGGTCAGGAGTGAATGGCACTGCCGGGCGGGTTTTTCTCGTGGTCGGCGCGGAGCGGGGGGACGCACGCGCGAGGGCATGTGCCACGGTGGGATGAGAGTGAACAATTCGAGGGCGGAGCGAGATTTTGGGGCGGGGTGGCCCGGCTTGATGGATCGAACGAAAAGGGGCGTGCCACTGCTTCGGAGTCCTCGGAGAAGCAGTGCGCGTGGCGAGTCAACTCACCAGCACTGCTTGTCCCAAGGCGGCCAAGCAGTGGCACGCCGTTTCGTCATCTCGGACCAAGCCGGGCCACCCCGCCTCGGACGACGCGTCCGAGCGACGTTCTTCAACGGGCTGTCACCCGATTTCCAATTGCGCCCGCCGCTCGCGCCGCGCCCGCCATTCCTGCCAGACCAGATTGCAGGCCATGATCTGAATGCTGGTGATCCACACGTAGCAGCCAATCTCCTGTTCACCGAGCGCCGCCATCCAGCCCCGGCTGGGGACTTCCATCAATTCAAAGCTGCAGGCCAGCACGGCCGCCACGACGGCGAAACAGGCCGCCGCGCGGCGGCGACGGCACCAGCACAGGATCAGTGACACGAAGTAGGCGGGATTGGCCCACCAAGCGGGAATGAAATAGATGAACGACACCAGACATTCCCAGCCGCTGACCGGAGCGCCCCCTAAAAAGCCCCCCATCGCGGGGAGAAAGCAGGAAACGGCGTACATGGCCATCGAGAGCAAGACCCAGTGAACGCCCGGACCAATGAACCTGCGAAACAACAACCGCCGTCCCGCTGGTTGGCTCGCTTCACGAACACTGTTTCGATGAGCGATGTCGTTCATGCCCGGTCACTTGTCGTCGAGCAATTCGACCGCGACGAACTTTTTGCCTTCGAGCATTTCGAGGCTGGCGCCGCCGCCGGTGCTGACGTGCGTCACCCGGTCCGCCAGGCCGAACTGCTGGATCGCCGCCGCGCTGTCGCCGCCGCCAATGATGCTGACTGCGTCGCTCGCGACGATCGCCTCGGCCACCGCGCGCGTTCCCTCGTCGAACGGCGGCATTTCGAATACCCCCATCGGACCGTTCCAGACCACCGTCTTGGCCGACTTGATCACGTCGGAGTAGAGGGCGATCGTGGCGGGGCCGATGTCGAAGCCCTCCCAGTTTCCCTCGGCAGGGATGTGGTCCGCCTGGACCACCTGCTTGTTGCAGGTTCCCTTGAAGTCGTCGCCACAGTGAGTGTCGAGCGGCAGCAGCAGCTTGTCGCCACCCGACGCCATCAGTTCGTTGGCCAGATCGAGCTTGTCCTTCTCGACCAGGCTCCTGCCGACGGAACCGCCCTTGGCCAGCGAGAACGTGTACGCCATCGCGCCACCGATCAAGACCTTGTCGCAGATGTTGAGCAGGTTTTGGATGACGTTGATCTTGTCCGAAACCTTCTTCCCCCCGACGATCGCTACGAACGGACGTTGCGGATTGGCGATCGCGTCCGACAAAAAGCGGATCTCCTTCTCGACCAGAAAGCCGCAGACTCGCGGCTTGCCGCTCATCGCGTTCGGCACGGCGACCATCGAGCCTTCGGTGCGATGGCAGGTGCCGAAGGCGTCGTTGCAGTAGACATCGCCCATCGCGGCCAGCACCGCGGCGTATTCGGGGTCGCCCTTCTTCTCGCCCTTGTTGAAGCGGACGTTTTCCAACAACAACACTTCCCCGTTCTTGAGCGCCGCAGACTTCGCCTTCGCGTCGTCGCCGACGGTGTCGCTCGCGAAGTACACCGGACATCCGAGCAGTTCCTGCAACCGGCTGGCGACGGGCTTCAGGCTGTGCTTGGCATCCTCCGCCGGATCCTTTCCTTCGGGCCGGCCGAGGTGACTCATCAGGATCACCCGTCCGCCCCGGTCCAGCACCGACTTGATCGATGGCATCGCTTCGGTGATGCGGCGGTCGTCGGTGATGTGCTGCCGATCGTCCAGCGGGACGTTGAAGTCGCAGCGCATCAGCACTGACAGACCGGAAACAGTGACATCGGCAATCGTCTTCTTGGCCATGATCGGGAGTACTTTCGTCTGTGCTTCGGACGTGATTTCCGCGGGTTCCGCAGGGATCGACGCGATCCCGCGATCAACCGACGGGAACGTATGCTAGAGGCGGACGACGAAACTGCCAAGCGAGCCAACCGGCCCGGGTGAATTGGACCGATCGCCCTACCGTAGTCCCGTCGCTCCGCCGACGGGACTTGCTGCAGTCGTCCGCGCGGATGCGGATGCGCTCGCAACAGCGATCACGTCGGCGATCACGTCGGCAAGGCGAGGCAGAATGCGCAATGGACTGACCGGTCGTCGCAATCTGTGCTCGCCTTCGCCATTCGATTTGTGTGCCCATCAGCCACGACGACGGCCCAGACAGGCAAGGCATTCCGAAAGCGAGCGGCAACTCCAAATACACCTCGCCACCGAGTTCACCTCGGTGGTTCAACGGCTTTTGCACTACTCGCGTTCTTCAGCAAATCAAGTAGCGCAAGAGCCGTCGAGCCACCGGGACAAGCCCCGTGGCGGGAAGATTATTTCTTGCCGATCGCCTACTCATGCGGCTTCTTCGACCGGTAGTAGTCGCCGACCATCCAGTCGACGAACAGATCGAGTTCCTTGTCGGAGATCCGCTTGTCGGTGAACACCATCATCGTGTTCTTCTCCCCGTAGAAATCCGCGTGACCCGGATCGCGCAGGAACGCCTTCAACCAGTCGCGGCCGGCGTAACCCGTCAACGTGGGATACCCCGGACCAGCGCCGTCCGCGAGCCACTCGTCATCACCCACAGCCTTCATCGCGTGACAGTCGGTGCAACTCGATGACAGCGAACCGGACTTCAGCGGGCCCCCCTTGAAGACCTCCCTGCCGGCTGCGATCAGTTCTTTGTTGAACGGCACCGGGTGATCGGTGCGGCCACTCTGAGCCGCCAGGAACTCGACCAGCGCTTTCAGACTGTCGGCGTTCGCCGCGTCGGCCAGGACTTTCTGGTTGTCCTTGCACCAGTTGGCCATCTCGCCTTCGAGGATCGCCTTCCCCTTGTTGCCGGCGTTTTCCAACGGCTTGAAGGTCTTGTCGTAGTCGGTCAGAACGCGGGTGATCCATTCGCGAGAACCGAAGTCCTTCAGATCGGCGGCCGTGTCGGGCTCGGGAATCTTGGTCTCTACACCGTCCACTTTGACGGTCTTCAGGATCTTCTGTCCCGTCCCGTCATGACCATCGAATCGATGGCAACTCGAACAATGTCGTGCGAACAACCGCGGCCCCTGGGCGAATGCGTCATGCACCAGCAGTTCCCTGGCGCCGTTCTGCGGAATCCCCTCGCGCTGCGCCAGTTCGATGATGCGATGCGCGTCCCGCTCGGCGAACTTCAGCTTCGCCTGGTACGGCTCGTTGTGGTTGTCCTCGACGAGCGTCATCCCCGTCAGCACGCCGATGCCAATCAACAGCAGCACGAGAAACGCGCGATTGAAGTAGTGACCGTTGCGCGACCGGCCAATGAACGGCATCAGGAACACGATCCCCATCAGGACCGTCGGAATGTAGATCGCGCCAAACGCGACTCCCATCTTGGAGATGGCTTCAAATTCCAGGAACCGGAACAGGAACAGGAAGTACCATTCCGGCCGGGCCGGGAAGTCTTCCCCCGGATCGGC
>JANMLE010000768.1:0-1007 GCA_031372385.1 Planctomycetota bacterium
CGGTTCATGGAGATCCTTGTACAGCACGCGGTACTTGTCGTTCGTCCCCTTCCAGACGGTGATGATCAGGTACCGTCCGTCTTCGGTGACGCGGAGCGCGAAGCCCCACGTCGGTTCATCCGGCCGCTTGTAGACGAGCACGTCCTGCGACTGCGGCGTCCCGATGCGATGGTAGTAGACCTTCTGATTCAGGTTCGTCTTTTGAAACGCGGCCCCCGGCGCCGGTTCGTCAAATCGTCCGTAGAAGAAGCCGCGGTTGTCGGCGGTCCAGGCGGCACCGCTGAACTTGACCCATTTAATTTCATCGTCGAGCAGCCGGCCCGTTTCGACTTCCAGAATCCGCCACGTGTTCCAGTCCGACCCGGCATCGGCGACGCTGTACGCCACATACTGGCCGTCGTCACTGAACGAGGTGGCACCCAGCGCGACGGTCCCGTCCTTCGACCACTGGTTGGGATCGATCAGGACCGACGGCTCGGCATCAAGCGACGGCTGCTTGTAGAGCACCGACTGGTTCTGCAGGCCGTCGTTCTTGAAGTAGAAGTAACGCCCGCCGACCTTGGACGGGGCCGTGTACTTTTCGTAGTTCCACAATTCGGTCAGACGCTTCTTGATGGCGTCGCGCTGGGGCAGCGCCTCCAGGCAGGCGAACGTCACCTTGTTCTGGGCCTCGACCCACGCCGCGACGTCCTTCGATTCACGGACGTCGTCTTCGAGCCAGCGATACGGGTCCGGCACCTTCACGCCATGCAGTTCGTCGACATGGTCGATCTTCTTCGAACCCGGATACGTCATCTTGTCCCCTGCCACGGCGACTACGCCGACGATCACTGTGTACAGCAGTCCCCAGATCAGCGAGACGCCGACAACTTTAATTGGCGGGATCAGCCGGAACGCGCTAGCGTCCGGTTTTCGGTCGGGCAGCAGCTTTGAACCGTGGGCTAGCGCCCGGCGGCTGATTGAGTTGCGGGGAACATCTTCCACGCCTATTAGCGGCTTCATCAGAG
>JANMLE010000587.1:0-2535 GCA_031372385.1 Planctomycetota bacterium
TGGCGAAAGAACCTATATCACCGCTGGACGGTGGAACGATCGCGGCGGGCGACGTCGCGTGATGTCAGCGTGGCGGCGGATTCCCGCTGTCGGACAATTTGGAAGCGGGGAGAGGAATTCGCATGAGACTGCTGGTGGGATGCTTCTGCTCGGCAATTGTGGGAAGTTGTTTGACGATTTGGATGGCCGGTCCGCCGGGGAAATCCTCGGTCGTGGCGCAGGAACGTGGCGGGCTTGCCGAAGAACTGTCGCCCGTCGAACGGGTCAGTCCCGTCACCAGCCGGATCTTCAGCCCGGAAGGCCACACCCCCGACGAAGCCGTGACGGTTGCCGTTTATGAAGCGGTCAACCGGAGCGTCGTCAACATCACCGCCAAGGTAATCCGGAACGAGCGGTCGTTCTTTGCGGGACAATCGGAAGGGAGCGGTTCCGGTGCGGTGATCGACACCGACGGTCACATTCTCACGAACCACCACGTCGTGGGTGGCGCGAAAGAAATCGCCGTCACGCTGTTCAACGGCAAGACCTACGATGCGGTCGCCATCGGAGCCGATCCGCTGAACGACCTCGCCGTGATCCGCGTCGAGGCGACGTCCGACGAGCTCTTTCCGGTGGCCTTCGGCGATTCGAAAACGCTGAAGGTCGGCATGAACGTGTTTGCCCTCGGCAACCCGTTCGGACTGGAGCGGACGCTGACGACCGGCATCATCTCCAGCCTGAACCGGTCGCTGCAGATTCATGGCAACTGGAAAATCAAATCGATCATCCAGATCGACGCCGCGATCAACCCCGGCAGCTCCGGCGGGCCGCTGCTGGATTCTCACGGTCGTCTGATCGGCATCAACACGGCCATCGCGACGACGTCCGGTCAAAGCTCGGGCGTGGGATTCGCGATTCCCGTCAGCCTGATCTCGCGCGTCGTTCCGCAACTGCTCAAGCACGGCCGGGTCATCCGTCCGGAAAGCGGGATCGACAAGGTCTACCAAACCGACAAGGGACTGTTGATCGCGGAGCTCCGTGCGAATGGACCCGCCGAGAAGGCGGGGCTGCGCGGGCCGAAGATCATCAAGTCACGGCGCGGACCGCTGACGTTCGTGCGCGAAGACCGCACGGCGGCGGATCTGATTGTCGGCCTGGACGATCAGAAGATCGCGAACGCCGAGGATTTTCTCAGCTACGTCGAAGGGAAGCGTCCCGGCGATCAAGTCCTGCTGACAATCATTCGCGATGGCCGCAAGGTCCAAGTCGCGTTGACCCTGGCCACGACGGACCCGAATGAACGCCTGGAATGAGCCGGTCGCGTCTCCATTGCGGACGTTTACGAATCGCCGTGGACCGAGTCCCTTGAGACCTCCCGCAGCGACAGTGACACGTTCGAATCGTTTAACCCTGAGCCAACGGCGAAGGCGGCGCGGATAGACGCATCCATCTCCGCTGGCACTGTCGGTACACGCATCGGGCCGCTGGCACCCGACACCTTCGCTTCGGGCTCTGGTTTAAACGACTCAGTCTGGGCCGCGTGCTGTATGAACGGTCGAATTGACGATCATGCGGCTCGCCTCCCACAATTCCGCGTTCGGCCGCGTAGGTGTGCGCGACAGAGTGGATTCGATCACACGGCTTCGGCGACAGGGTGAGGCAAAATGACGTTCTTGAGTTCGACAGCGGGCCTCCGGAAATTGGCCGCGATCAGTTTGGTACTGCTGTGCGGTTGTCCGAGTACTCCGCCCGAGACCAAGACGGTTGCCAAGCCGTTCCGCGGTCAGGAAGTGGAGTTGGTCGTGCCGGCGTCGTACCAGTTGCCGGCCTTGTGGGACGTCGCGTTGAGCGAATGGATGGACCAATCGGGGGCGACCGTTCGCTGGAGCGAGTACACCGACAGCGATGAGAACTCGCTGGAAAAGGAACTGTCGGCCCCGGTGACATCGGGCGGTCGCGTCATTCTGTTCCCCTTGCGTCAACTCAGCGAACTCGACCGATACCTGACTCCCATTGAGTCCGCCGACAGCGCGGGGCTGGATGTGAAGGACATTTTCAAAGGATTGCGGGAGCGAGTCCTGTCGCGCAACCGGTCACTGGTGGCGATCCCGGTCTCGGCCCCCGTTCTGCTTTGTTACTACCGCGCCGATCTCCTCAAGGCGGCGGGGCTGAAGCCGCCGCAGACATGGGACGAGTACCAATCGCTGCTCGCTTCGCTCGATCGCTGGGCACCGGGATTGACCGCCGTCGAACCGCTGGCACCAGGGCACCGCGCCACGTTGTTCTTCGCCCGGTCACTGGCGTTCGCGAAGCATCCCGAGAACTACTCGGTCTGGTTCGATCTCGGCTCGGGAAAACCGCTGCTCAAGACGGCGGGCTTTGAAGAGGCTATTGAATTGGCCGGTCGCGCCTGGAAGAAAATGCCTTGCAGGATTACCGAGATGACCCCCGCCGATTGCCGCAGACAGATCCTGGAGGGGAAGGCCGCACTCGCGATCGGCATCGAGCCGGTCACTGTGGACAAGGCCCGTGACACGACCCGCGCGGCATCGATCG
>JANMLE010000602.1:0-4045 GCA_031372385.1 Planctomycetota bacterium
AGCCCAGCGGTTGTGTTGATTTTCAAGGTCATGATGGCTCACAAAGTCAGATTTGTTGGGGAAAAACCGGCTTACAAATGCCGGTTCATGGTGGGGAGTCGGTGGTCGTTTCGAGGTGCGTTTTTGAAGGCATGAGCCAGGGCGTTCCATGAGTGTGAGGAACTGTTTTGTGATCGGCGCGTCAGCGAGTGTGTTACGGGTTGGGTTGGTGGGGGAGAGACGGCCCCCGGTGTTGTCACCGGGGACCGCCGGGCGTCGTGGACGCGCCCTGGGCCGGAGTATCCCTTGCCAGGTTGCCCGCCGGCAGAGCCTGGCTCCGTTTCCCCCGGCGGCGGGGAGTTTAGCATCCTCCGGTGGCGGAAGCGGCCGGCGCGAGCCGGTCGTTCCAGGGGGTGTTGGTGCGGACCATTTCGTTGAGCGTGATGAGGATCTTGCGCATGTAGGCGACGAGCGCCACCTTCTTGGGTTTGGCGGGTGTGTCGGCCGAGCCTTTGACCAGTCGCTTGTAGAACGCCTGGATGACGGGGCTGTATCGAATGGCGGACAGGGAGGCCATGTCCAGGGTGCGGCGCACGTCGCCGCGTTCGCCCCAGATGCTGCGTTTCCCCTGGAGTTTTCCGCTGTCGTGGTTGTCGCTGGCCAGTCCGGCCAGCGCGGTGATGCGCTGGCGGTTGAGTTGCCCCAGTTCGGGGAGGTCGGCGATCAGCGTGCTGGCTCCGACCTGGGCGAGTCCCGGATGCGTTTGAATGAGCGCGCTGCGTTGTTGCCAGTCGTCGTGCTGGCGGATCAGTTCGGCGATCTGTTTCTCGATGCCGGCGAGCTGCTGTTCGAGCAGTTTGAGCACGGCGGCGATGCTGGCCAGGGTCTTCTTCGAGTTGACCTGCTGCTGGCGGTTGGACTCGGCGGTGCGCAGATCGACGAGCTGTCGCCGGCGTTCGACGAGTTGCTTGAGTTCCGACTGCGGTCCCGTGGGAATCATCAAACAGGGCGGCCGGGTGGTCTGTCCGAACTTGGCCAGCACGCGGGCATCGATGGCGTCGGTCTTGGCGAGATGCCCCAGTCCCTTGGCGAAGTCGCGGACCTGTCGCGGATTGACGAGCGCCACACGGTGCCCGGCCTGGAGCAACTCGGCGATCACATCCCGCTCGTACCCGCCCGATCCCTCGAGCACGATCACACCGGTTCCCGCCGCGGGCAGCCGCTTCAGCAACTGGGCGATCCCGGCCAAATCGTTGCCGACGGTGAACGACTTGGCGTCGTACTTCAGCGCCACTTCGAGCGTGTCCTTCGAGACATCGATCCCGATGTACTCGACCACCGGCGTCTCGACCATTGCGGTCTCGACCACGGTCACGGTCTGTGCCTCAGTCACTTTGGAAGTCTTGTCCATGATTGTGTCCCGACCTTGCAAATGCGTGCTCGGCGAACCGGAAGGAGCTCGCCGGCGCGAGCGGTTGTTCGGGCTGAAATCAAGAGGTCTGGCACGATCCTGCTGGGCTCCGGGTTCATTCGTCCCGAGGGTTGCTCGATCTGTGCCAGACCGCTTGCCCGAGGGTTGTACGACCCCCGAACAAGCCCGCTTCCGCGGAACACTTTGAACAACTTCGTCCAAGATACAAGGGTTGCGAGCGAAGCGAGCTACCCTGGGGACACGGTTCATCGGACTCCTGTACCCCAACGGGGTTCCGTCATCGGCATTTCTCGAAGGCCGCAACCCTTTCAGGGTAGATCGCCCCGTTGTTCCTCTCTCCCAGGGTAGCCCGCCTGCGCGGGCAACCCTGGGCTATGAGACGAAACTCCTTCGGAGTAAAGACAACTCCGTTCATCTCCAAACCGGTCACTACTGGATTTACTTGAGCGTCTCCAGGTACGCGACGAGATCGCGGAACTCGGACGGCGTCAGCAGTTCGTGCAACTTCTCGGGCATGATCGAGGTTTTCAGTGGTGTCCTGGTTTCAATGTTTTGGAACGGAACGAAGAAGACCTTGCCCGTGTTGTCGCCCAGTCGCAGATCGCCGTTGAGTTCCTCGCCGAGCAACATCCCGGTGAACACCTTGCCGCCGATCGTTTCGATGGCCCACGTGGTGAACTGCGGCGAGATTTCCTTGCTTGGTTCGAGAATCGACTCGGCCAGTTTCTGACGGTCCATCGTGCGGGCGATGACGGTCAGATCGGGACCAACCTGACCGCCCCGGCCTCCCACGGTGTGGCATTTGAAGCAGCCGGCGCTGTTCGTGTGAAAGAACGTGCGGCGACCGGCTGCGGCGTCTCCGGTAGGGTGGGCATCGCCCACCAATTCTTCCACCGTTGGCTTTTGGTGGGCAGTGCCCACCCTACTTTGGCCGAGCGCGAACTCGACCGCTTCGGCGAGCGGTCGGCGTGAACCGACTGGTTCCTCCTTCTTCAACTCGGCACCGAGTTGCTTCAGCGCCTCGGTCACTTTCGGATCGCGGGCCGGTTGGTCCGGCTTCGCCATCGCCGGACCACGCAGAGTCCGCAGGGCCTCGACCGTGAGCGAATCGTTCTTGTCGCGGAGCAGCTTCACCAGCAGATCGCGCGTCGCGTCGTTGAGCTTCGCGTGAGGATCGACCGGCGCCAGCCCGGCCACGGCGTCGGCCCGCAGATTCCAGTCGAGCGACTCATCTGCCGCGATGCCTCGCAGCAGTGGATCGCGCTCGGAAATCGGCGAGTGACCCAGCGTCCGCACGGCCTCGCGCCGCAGCCCCTCATCGGTCGAGGCCACCAGTGTACCGAGCAGCTTCCCATCGAGTTCCTTCAGCGTGGGAGGGAGCATCCGCAACGCGATAGCTCGCAGCGAGGCCGATCGTTGGGCGTCCCTGACGATGGGCAGAATGTGCTGCACCGGCGGAGCCTTCTCGAACTCAGCGGGCGGCACGCCATCGAGCATCGACAGCGACGCGAGACACGCCATGAACAGATCACCCGTCATCGGCTCGGACGCCAGCACCTTCTCGACCTCGGGGCGAAGCTCTTTGAGGTTCTCTTCGCCAATCCATTGCACGGCCGCACGACGAACTTCGATCCACGGTACGTCAAGCGCAGGCCGTACCGCGCGCACGGGGTGAGGCGATAGGCGACGCAAGATTAGCAGATTAAACAGTGCCGCTTGCCGTCCATCGGTCCGGGTCACTTCAGTAGCAAGCTGGTTGCCTTTGGATGCGCTCGCTGCCAATAGGTCGAACCGGTGAATTACGTGATGCCGTAAGAAAGGGTCAGGATGAGAGAACGCCATGCCAAGGGGCACTCCCGCACGTTTTCCCTTCAGTTCGTACTTTTCGATCCATTCACCCAGTTCTCGCATTTTTTCACCACTCAATTGCGAAGCTCCGCCCGGGTGATTCAGCAGATAGAGGATCGTCCGGTTCGTGTCGCGGAACACGTCGGGAATTGGTCCCGACAACTGTGGTGTCCCGAGTAGGCGGATCGCCTCTTCCGTGACCTCGTCACCGAGCGTGAGGAAGATTGGTTCCTGCGTTGCCTCGCCGAGCAGTTGCAGACGTTCGACAGACAGTGGAACTTGAGCCAATGCCCATAACATCTCGACGCGGCTTCGCGGCCAGACATGGCTTCGATCGTTGAGGGACTCAACCATCCATTTCCGCACTGTTGGAGTTTCCGCCAGCGCATGTGCTGCGGTTCGTCTCAGTGAGAGCCGAGATGATGTCACAAATGCTTGGAGATCAGAAAGGGGACTGGCGGAAGAAATGTGTGTCAGATCGATCACTGGGCGTTTTGGCTCCTCTTTCGCCGACACCCGCCAGACTCGGCCCTTGCCGTGCAGTTTGTATTCCTTCAGCACCCAGTCGGTGACGTACAGCGAACCGTCCGGGGCGAGGGCGAGGCCGACGGGACGGAAGTTTTCGCCCCCCTTGATGACCGGTTGAGGCATCGACTCGAACGACGCGCCGCGCGGCTTGAGCACGAACTTGTCGATCCGGTGATCGCCCCAACTGCCGACCAGCAGCGTGCCGAGATAGTCTTCGGGGAAGCCGTCCGATTCGTAGCAGACGATGCCCGACGGGGC
>JANMLE010000774.1:0-5493 GCA_031372385.1 Planctomycetota bacterium
CGAGACGGGCCGCAGGCGCGGTTGATCGCCATCCATCGTGGCCAGATACGGAAAGCGGTCGGCATCGACGACGCGCAGGGCCAGTTCGGGCAGCAGGGCGGGATCGATCGGCGTTGGAGGCGGTTGAGTCATCGTGTTCCCCCGTGTCTCAAAGTGTCGCGTGTTCTGTGTCTGATACTCGATGCGGCCAGAAATGACAGATGCGCGACGTAGCTGAATTCGCAAGAATTCAGTGGACAGGCTGAATTCTTGCGAATTCAGCTACGACAATTTCTGCCGCGCGCGGGATATCCCGAAGACGCCGATCAACGCCGTCATCTTGTCCTGATTCATACAGTTTTCGTGCTGGAGTTCAATGGAGTATTTGGCAATCCTGTCGACGGCGGGATACGATTGGTCGCGATCCGCCACATATGATTCTCCGGTCAAAGACCGATAACCCCACGCTGAGTGCATCAAGCAGATTACGCCTGTGGAGGTAACACCATGCCCAAGATTCTGATCGTTGACGACTCGCCGCTCGACCGCCGGTTGGTAGGTGGTTTGCTGACGAAGATCAAGGGTGTTGAAGTCTCGTTCGCAGTTGATGGACACGAGGCACTGACATCCGTTGAACAACAACCTCCAGATCTCGTGCTGACCGATTTGGAAATGCCGGTGCTCGATGGATTGGAACTCGTCCGTCGATTGAAGGATCTGCATCCGCTGGTGCCGGTGATCCTGATGACGGCGGCCGGCAGTGAAGAGACTGCCGTTCGGGCATTGCAGGCGGGAGCAGCCAGCTACGTTTCCAAGAGAACGCTGCCCAACGAATTGTGGGACACCGTCGCGAATGTGCTGCGTGTGTCCGGGGAACGCCGGACTCAGACGCGCGTCCTCAATCGGCTGAAACGGTGGGAGACTGAGTTCCTGATCGAAAACGAACTCGAGATGGTCACCGCGCTCTCGGCCTACCTGATGCAAAGCTTCAGCGGCCTGCAAATCTGTACCAGTGCGGACCAACTGCGAGTCGGGGTCGCGTTGGTAGAGGCCCTGCTGAACGCCTACTTCCACGGCAACATGGAAGTTTCGTCCAGTCTGAGAGAGACCAACTATCACGAATTCTTCGACCTCGCCAAACGCCGCTCGCAGGAGAGTCCGTACAGGGAGCGGCGCATCTCGGTCTGCGCGAAATTCTCCACCACCGAAGCCGCGTTCGTGATCCGGGACGATGGTCCCGGATTCGATGTCACGGCCCTGCCTGATCCACGAGATCCCCTCTATCTGGAACGACCGCACGGCCGCGGCCTGCTGTTGATGCGCACCTTTCTGGATGAAGTCCGCTACAACGACCGGGGCAACGAAGTGACGCTGATCAAACGCGCCAGCCGGACTGCGGCGGGCGACGACGGCGACAACCCGCGACGGTGAACGGAGCCGATTTTCGGGAGGCGAGTCAGAGCGACGGATCTGTCGGCCGCTCGACCGCCGGATCGCCCTCTCCGTTCGCAGGACATCACAGTCGATTCCTCGACTCGAATTCCCCATTCCGCTGGGCGGCGGGATGCGGGATGTCTACCATGTGCCGGCCAAAGTGGACGAACCGGAACGGCACCACGCGACCGGCGCGGAGGACAGCGTCGCGCGCCGACACACTGATCCCGCCGAAGCAAGCATTTGCAATGGAAGTGAGATTCAATGAAGGACGGTTTTCTTGGCTTTCGCACCTCGTTCATGCTCGATTTTGTCGTCGTGGCGCTGGTCTTGATCGTCCCGGTTCTGGTCTACAGCCTGTTCGCGGTGAAGTTTCAACAGCGCTACACCGTGCATCGAAGCCTGCAGTTGTTGCTGGGGGTCGTGCTACTGGTGGCCGTCGCGCTGTTTGAAATCGACCTGCAATGGATCCAAGGTGGCTGGTCCAAAGTGGTCGACAAACGGGCCACACCATTGACGCCGGAACAACTGGGATTCGTGCAGACGGTGTTGCGAGTCCACCTGGTGTTCGCCATTTCAACTCCGGTCCTGTGGGCCGCAACCATCGCGCTGGCGCTGCGCCGGATGCCGTCTCCACCGCGCCCCTGTCCGCATAGTCAACTGCACAAGACTCTGGGCTGGCTCTCCACGATCGACATCGTGCTCACATCGGTGACCGGTCTGGTCTTCTATTATTTCGCGTTCGTTCGGTAGTCGGGTTGGGCAACGTTCGTCTCGGTTCCACTGTGTCGGCGATGTGCCTCGCGCGAACAATCAGATTCGTCCCGTCGCTCCGCCGACGGGACGATCAACTGAGCGCTGCGGTGCTCCGCGACACGTTGGGCGGTATGACGATTCCCAAGGCGTGACGATTCCCAAGCGGTTGGAGTGAAGCATGACACTGTCAGGCGCACGAACGCAGCCGCAGGCGATGTGGCCGTGATCAGCCCGCCGCGCCGCACAACTGTTCGTGGGCGGTCAGGATCAGGCGTTCGGTTTCTTCCCAGCCGATGCAGCCGTCGGTGATCGACACGCCGTATCGAAGCTCGGACAAGTCACTGGGGAGTGGCTGATTGCCGGGGTTCACGTTGCTTTCGAGCATCAGCCCCACCAGATTGCGGTTGCCGGCCAGCCGCTGGGCAATGCAATCGCTCCACACCACGTTCTGCAGCCGGTAATCCTTGTTTGAATTGGAGTGACTGCAATCCACCATCAACCGTGGTGGCAACTTCGCCTTGGTGAGCAATTCGACCGCTTCGGCCAGTCCGTCGGCATCGTAATTGGGACCGGACCGGCCGCCGCGAAGAATCAGGAAGCCCCACGGGTTTCCCTTCGTGATCACGATGCAGGTCTGCCCCTCGTTGTCGATGCCCAGGAAGCTGTGGGCTGAGCGGGAAGCCAGCATCGCGTCGAGCGCGACCTGCAGGCTTCCGTCGGTGCCGTTCTTGAAGCCGACCGGCATGGATAGGCCGCTGGCCATCTGTCGGTGCGTCGGTGATTCGGTGGTCCGGGCTCCGATCGCCGTCAGCGAAACCAGATCCGCGATGTATTGGGGGGTGATGGGTTCGAGCATTTCGGTGGCGGCGGGAAGTCCCATGTCCGCCACTTCCAACAAGACGCGCCGGGCAATGCGCAGGCCCGTGCCGATGTCGAAGGTGTCGTTCAGGTGGGGGTCGTTGATCAGTCCCTTCCACCCCACGGTGGTCCGGGGCTTCTCGAAGTAGACCCGCATCACCAGCAGGAGCTGATCGCGGACCTGGTCGGCCAGTCCCTTCAGTTTCCGGGCGTACTCCAACGCGGCGACGTGATCATGGATCGAGCACGGACCAACCACCACAATCAGTCGGGAATCATCGCCGGAAAGGATCTTCTTGACCGATTCCCTAGCCTCGATCACCGTCCGAACGGCGGCGTCGGTGATGTTTTCTTCCTGTTTCAGATACCGGGGCGAAACCAATGGGACGGTCTCACGAACATGGACATCTTGAAGGGGTTGCATCGTCTGTGTCGCGGCCATGATCTCTCTCAGCCCAATCTGGGGCGGTTTGCATTGCGGGTCCGAAAGTATATTCACGGCCGGGGAGGCTCGCCATCGGCTTGGCTTCAATTCGGGCTGCTTTCGCCGCGAATCCTCATCGCTTCCATCGATCACGCTGTTTTCCTACACTCCACCGCCGCACGATCCTTCCTGTTGGATCGAATTTGCCGGCGTTTTCCGCCCCACATCGAAGGAGTTTCCCGTTCATGACCGAGCAGAAGGCCACCAACGTCACTTGGCACGAACACCTGGTGTCAAAGGACGAACGGTTCAAGTTGAATGGACACAAGGGGGCCGTGCTTTGGTTCACCGGATTGTCCGCCTGCGGCAAGAGCACCATTGCCAACGCTGTTGATTACAAACTGCATCTGGCTGGCAAGCGCAGTTTCGTGCTGGACGGCGACAACATCCGGATGGGATTGAACAAGAACCTGGGTTTCTCACCCGAGGATCGGACCGAGAACATCCGGCGGATTGGCGAAGTCGCCAAGTTGTTTGCGCAGGCCGGCACCATTGCCCTGACGGCGTTCATCTCGCCCTACCGTGGTGATCGCGACAAGGTGCGTGAGATCATGGGCGCGGGCGAATTCATCGAGATCCTCGTTGATGCCTCGCTAGAAGTCTGCGAGCAGCGCGATCCCAAGGGCTTGTATAAGAAGGCGCGGGCTGGAACACTCCCGAACTTCACCGGCATCTCGGCCCCGTACGAAGCTCCCGAGAAGCCCGAACTGGTTCTCGATTCCAACTCGAAGGGGATCGAAGAACTGGCTGACGAAGTGATCGCCTACCTGGACAAGAACGGGTATCTGAAGGCGTGAGCAGAGCCTCACTCCGTCAAAACACAAACACCCCGGTTGTCCAAAGCAGGACAACCGGGGTGTCTTTTTTGATGACCGCAAATGCCGGCTGACTTTCCCCCATCGTTCACCGCATGAACGACAGAGCGGCAAGCGGACGGCGACAGGCAATCCGCCGCCCACTTCGTCACAGCTTCGGCAGCACTGGATCAGGCGGCTTGGGTCCGGGCTTTGGCTGGGGCTTTTGCTGCTCCGCCAGTATCTTGGGCCCCGGCTTGGTCTTGCCGGGATCGGCTTTCGCTGCGGGCGGCGGCGGCGGGATGAATCGCTCCACCAGCCGAATTCCGAACCCGTCCTTCAGCTCCCGCTTGGCGAGCATCTCCCACGGTGTGCCAGGGGCTTCCTTGATCACCCGCTGCAGATGCTCTTCCGCGATCCGAGCCTGCTTGCGCAGCGACGGCGCGTAGTTCAGTTCCTTGTCGGGACGGAAGATGAAGTGGTTCACCTTGTTGTTGATGTCTGACTCGGTGTAGGTCCCCTTGAGTTGCGCCAGCGCCGAGTTGTATTCGAAGGCTCGCACCTTCTGGGCCAGCAGCCGACCGTAATCCAAGCTGAAGGCCAGACGCCATCGCATGGACTGCTCGGCCGAATACAGCTTCTCGGTGTTCGGAGGCATCCGCGCCAGAATGTTGTCGATCGCCAAGCTGCTGATCGCCGCCGATTTTTGGGCGTCGGCGAATTGCTGTCGGAAGTTGTTCGCCTGCACGCGGAATTCCAAGGTCGGTGTGCCTTGCGCCCGCAAGTTGGTGGTCTGGCTGAATTCGGCCATTCCCACCACGGCACCGCGCAACGGATGTTGCATGATGTCCTGCATGAACTGCGCCGGCGAACTGAACTTATAGTCCGGTTCGAACGCTTTCATGATCGCCGAGTCGAATTGGCCGATCGTGCTCAGTTCCGAATTGGTGGTCATGTTGGTCATGAAGTACACGCCACCGGTTTCTTTGACCAACCGGTTGAGTGCATACGGTCCGAATCCCGATGACAGATAGGTCAGTTGCGGTCCCTCGTACCAGTACGGCAGATCCACGTTTTCGACGACCACCGATTCCGGTCCCAGATCAATCGGTATCTGATAGGTCCGACCATTTTCCTTGGCCACGTAGGGAATAAACCCCTTGCGGCGGCCAAACGGTGCCGCTGGAC
>JANMLE010000659.1:0-4374 GCA_031372385.1 Planctomycetota bacterium
TCTTCCTTGATCTCCTGTTTGGGGGGTGACATTCCCTTGACAAACAAATGTTCCCCTCCAGGAGGTCATTTCTCAACCCTCGTCTCCCCATAACTCCTGACAAATCAATGCCGCTCAACGAGCGGAAGGCGAGTTACACCCCGGCGATTCAGTCAGTACCCGATGGCGATGACGGCGTTGTCACCTGCGAACTGATCGAAGCCGTTCTGAAAGAGTTGGCAGGTCCGGGTGCCGATCTGTTCAGCGAATCCCGCGCAGAGAACAACGGAGATGCTACCGGCAATCTCATCGACGGTTTCACGGCAAGACCGAAACTGATCCTACCCGAGACGTTCCCCGCCGGCGGGCGGCATGACATGCTGCTGAAGGTCGCGGGAGCGGTTCGGTCGTTCGGAGCCGACGCGGTCGAGATCACCGAAATCCTGCGGGTGATCAACCGCACACGCTGCTCTGGCGGAAAGCCCGACGACGAACTCCAAAAGATTGCACGGGACTATGCGGTCAAGGACTGCAACCTTTCGATGAAGGTGCTCATCGAATCGGACGATCAAGGCAAAGTCGAAGCAGCAGAACGGCAGCAGAAGTTGAAACGGTCGATTGAGCAAGCTTTCAAGCGGCTTGCCAGTGGCGACGATCCAGGCGACGTCATCCTGAAGCTGAGAAACGTCATTGAAGATGTAACAGCTCAGATTCAACCGCAGATGTTCCGGACGATGACATCCGCAGAACTCGACGCGGCTGATTTGAAGACGGAGTATCTGGTCGACGACGTTCTGGCTCGGCACCAATCATCAATCATTGCAGCAGCGAAAAAGTCGCTCAAAACAAACGTCGCCATCGATCTGACGTTGTCACTTGCCAGTCGCTGCCCGTTTCTCGGCAGGTTCTACATTCGGAACGCGGTCCGTGTGGCTCTCATGTCAGGCGAGTCGGGTGATGCGACGATTCAAGAGACCGCCAGGCGAATCGCACGGTCAAAGCTCTGGCCGAATCTGGCCGACTACGCAAACGCCGTCTGGTCTTTCGATTTGCCGCGGCTTGGTCAACCGCAGACGAAACGCGAGTTGACGAAGTTCATCAATGATAACGCTCTCGATGTGCTCATCGTCGACCCCACATATCTGTGCCTTGACTTGGGGGACGATGCCGGGAATCTGTTCTCGGTCGGAAAGAAATTCCGCGAACTCACCGATTTGCAGCGCGAGACCGGATGTACCGTCATCATCGTTCACCACAACAAGAAACCGACCGGCGACCCGTTCGCGATCCCTGAACTGGATTCCATTGCATGGGCAGGATTCCAAGAGTGGGCGCGGCAGTGGCTCCTGATCGGCCGGCGTGAAGCGTACAACCCCTAGGCGGCTGGCTCGCATCGTCTGTGGCTCTCGGCGGGAGGTTCGGCCGGTCATTCTGGCTTGTGGGCCGTCGACATTGAGGAAGGTTCACTGACCGACCACGGCGGCCGGAAATGGGAGGTGGCAGTCGATGGGGCGTCGAAAGTCATCGCTGAGAACATCAATCAGCGGGAAGCCGAACGGGACCAACAGAAGCAAAAGAAGAAAGAAGACCGGATTGCCGCCGATGCGGTGAAACTCCGGGAAACCTATCGCAGGTTCCCGGCAGGTGAGACATCAAAGGCTATTCGAGAACAAGCAGGACTCAGCGGAACCCGGTTCGCTCCCGCCAATCAAAAACTGCTCGATGACGGTGAGATTGAAGACTGCGGCATCAGGAAAAACCACCGCGAAGAGGATGCGTACCGGCTCTGCTCAGCCATTGGTGGGAATGGTGGGACCGCGTCGGGACAAATCCCACCAGTCCCGGCGGAGTCTGTGGTGGTGGGACTATCCCCAGGGCCTCCACATCTAAATCGATTGGCGTAATGAATGCAGTGTTCGTCGTTTCGTCAAGTGCCGGTTTGTGGCCGGTGCGAGGAGGCTTGAAAACGGACGGAGCGACGACATGGCGACGAAGACCGGATTGCAACTTTTGACCGACAGTTTTGCAACTTTGACAGACCCGCGCGTCGCGCGGACGCGATGGCACAATCTGGTGGACATCGTGACGATTGCGGTGTGCGGCGCGATCTGCGAGTGCAATTCGTGGGAAGACCTGCCGCGCTATGGCCGGGCCAAGCGGGACTGGTTCGGACAATTCCTGGAGCTGCCCAACGGCATTCCGTCGGCCGACACGTTTGCGCGCGTCTTTCAGCGGCTGAACCCCGACGAGTTTCTGCGGTGTTTGTCGTCGGTGGTGGCCGTGCTGCGCAGGGAGGTCGACCAGGAGGTCGTGGCGATTGACGGCCAGACGCTGCGCGGCTCGGGCAACGACCGGACCGGGCGGAATCCGCTGCATCTGGTGCGGGCCTGGGCCGCGACGAACCGGCTGGTGTTGGGTCAGCAGGCGTGCGCGGAGAAGTCCAACGAGATCACCGCCATTCCGCAGTTGCTGAAGCCGATCGACATCGAGGGGGCGATCGTCACGATTGATGCGATGGGCTGCCAGACCGACATCGCCGACGGCATCATTGAACGCGGCGCGGACTACGTGCTGGCCGTGAAGGACAACCAGCCGAAACTCCACGCCGAGATTCGCGAGACCTTCGAGCAGGCGCTGGCCCAGGCCACCGCGGGCCGGCCGCCCGCCTTCCTGGAACATGTCGAACGCCAGCAGAAGCGCGGGCGCGACGAGGAACGCCACTATTACATGCTCCCCCGCCCGAAGGGATCCTCGACGCTCGGCCGCTGGCGCGCCGCCAAGACGATTGGCATGGTCATCCGCCGCCGCACGATCCGCGGCTGCGAGACGATCGAGGTGCATTACTATCTCAGCAGCCTGCCACTGGGAGTGAAACGCTTCGCCCGCGCCGCCCGCGGCCATTGGGGCATCGAGAACCGGCTGCACTGGTCCCTTGATGTAGTTTTTGCACAGGACGCCAGCCGCATCCGCAAGAACGCCAGCCCCGAAATCGCCTCGATGCTCCGGCAACTGGCACTGATGATTCTCCGACAGGACACTCGGCTATCAGGAAGCCTGCGCTGCAAACGCAAGCAAGCCGGCTGGAACAACGACCACCTTGAATCGCTCCTCGCTCAAATCACTGCCGATTGAGATGCGGAGACCCTGGGTAGGTCAGGCTGTGGGTAACTCACGCAACTACACCGGGGAATGTGCTAACCGAACCAACAATTGACCGATTACCGTCTTGCATTCGGCCTCGATTCATCAAAATCTTCTTCGAACTTCAGCACCCTCATTGCGTCGTGACAACGTAACGATTCACACCCCGACGATTAGTTTTGGTGCGGGTTTGTTTGCGGCGAAGGCTTCGATGGCGGCGGTGAGGAAGTCGATGGGGTGGCGTTGTTGTTGGCGGCAGGTTTCGAGGACCGTCAGCAGGGTTTCGACGAAGCGGCTGCCGGAGTCACTTTGGGTGCCGAACGAGAGTTTGCGCCAGATGACGGCGTGACGCAACGAGCGTTCGCCGCGGTTGTTGGTCGGTTCCAGGCCGGGGATTTCCAGGAACAGCCACAGTTGGTCGAACCGGGTGAGCAGGTCATTGCACAGGGACACGGTCGGGGCGTGCCGGCACCGTTGCCCCTCTTCCAGGGTCTGATAGACCTGCGACCAGCAGGCGGATTCGATCTTCTTCCGCATCGTGTCGTGGCGGATGCGGCCCGCGCGGTAGAGGTGCCAGAGATGGAACATTTCCTTCAGCGACATCATCAGGCGGTGACCGATGACCGCTCCGTCGCCCCCCGCATCGATCAGGCTCTGAAAGTCTCGTTGGAGGTGAGCCCAGCAGACCTGACGGCGATTGTTGAAGGCGTTGTATCCCGTGTAACGGTCCGTCACGACGGCACCGGCGAACGCCCGGCCCAGCAGCGCGCGGGGGACCACCGCCGCTCGCGTGAGCGTCACCTTGAAGAGCGTGAACGTCGCGGCCACCATCGTCCAGATCCACGCCTTCGCGGTTCCTTGTCGGAAGGGCGTTTCGTCGCAGTGGACGACGGCGGCCTGAGGCAGCGCGGCCCGGACCTCGTCATAGCAGGGCTGGAGTGCGGCGGTCGCCCGTTGCTGTTGCTTGACGACCCAACCGGCCGAGCACGACACACCGAACAGCGAACCGAGAGCCAGGGCGGTGCGACTCTTCGATTGGCGGAACAGCCCCATCAGCACCGCCGTGACCGCGATGAGTCTCGGCCCGGACATGTGTTCGGGAACGCCTTCCGGAAGCTCGGCACAGGTCGACTTCCCGCAGCCACCGCACGTCAGTCTGTGACGCTGATATTCCGTGATCACCGGCTGCGGTTGTGGCAACTCCCACACCTGATGCCGCAGCGGTTCAGGGTCGTCGCCCCGCAGCGTCGCGCC